>CBDUAV010000029.1:0-28130 GCA_965365225.1 uncultured Ignavibacteria bacterium
TAAGCCGGCAGATTATGTTTTGGTTTCTCACGCACATCAGGATCATCTGAATGCACTGCCATTTCTCATCAAAAAATTTCCACAGTTGAAAATTATTACAACTCCTCAAACGCGGGCAGTCGCCGAATTAACACTGCACAATGCAATCTCAATTCTTAAAAGAAGAATTGATGATGAAAATTTTGAGGTTTATTCCCGCGATGAAGTCGATCTGCTTATTAAATCGATTGATTATAAATCTTACAACGATAAATTTATTTTAAAATCTTTAAACAGCATCGCTCAGGTGGAGGTTGAGTTTTTTAATGCGGGTCACATAATTGGTTCGGCAGGGATACTGTTAAAAAATAAAAACAGAAACATATTTTTTACGGGTGATATTAATCTTTCTGACCAAACATTACTTCCGGGTGCAGATATGCCAAAAGAAATCATTGATATCCTGATTACGGAAACAACTTACGGTGCAACAGATTCTTCATCGCTTAATAACTGGCGAGAAGAAACAGAAAGATTTGCATCATCTATAAATAAAGTATTGAATCGCAGCGGTTCTGTTTTAATTCCTGTTTTTGCATTAGGCAAACTGCAGGAAATGCTTGCATTAATTTGGGAACAGATGCAAAATAATAAAATTACAAATGTCGATATTTATACTGGTGGAATTGGGGATAAAATTAACCGTGTTTATGATTACAATCGTTTTGTTGTAAAAAGAAATGAACAAGAGTTAGTCCTGCATGATATTCCTTATAAAGATTTGAACAGAGAAGAAAATTTCCAAAGGTTGTTTCAGCTACCATCAATAATTTTAGCCTCAAGTGGAATGATGGTCGAATCAACAAAATCTTTCGAGCTTGCAAAAACCTGGTTGCGAAAAAAGGATTATGCAATTTTTACAGTTGGATATATGGATCCTTCCACACCCGGTTTTTTAATTGCAAATTCAAAAAGGGGTGATAAAATTCAACTGACAGATGGGGATAGAAAACTTGAAGTTAAATGCGATATTAAGAACTTCAGATTTTCTGCTCATTCAAACAGAGAAGAATTACTATCAATTTTAAAACGCTTGCAGGCTGAAAAAATAATTCTTGTTCACGGCGATACTGAAGCAATTGATTGGATGGGAGCATCGATTTTGAAGCGCTGGAAGGATAAAAAAGTGCATGCGGCTAAAATTGGCAGACAGTTATCGTTTGATTAATAAGCCAAACTATTGATATATTAAACAAAGAAAATTCTGGATTTTTGTCAATTGGGGATAATTGGATACAAATATTCATAAAACTTTTTTCACTTGCCGTTCGCTACCCGCTGATAAAATTTTAATATCAGTAAGAATTATTATGCGCAATAATCAATTGGCTCGTTCAATTTTTTGAAAAATAACTACAATCATCGGAGGATAAAATGTCTGCCTTAAAAGAAAAACTCGGAAAAAAAATAGAAGAATGGAGACCCCGAACCACAAAATTATTAAAAGATTTTGGTGATGTTAAAGTTAGTGATGTAACAATATCACAGGTAATCGGCGGTGCGAGGGGAGTAAAATGCTTAACTACCGATATTTCATACCTCGATCCTTATGAAGGAATCAGATTCAGGGGATTTACTATTCCCGAAGTAATGGAAAAACTTCCGAAAGTTCCGGGACAGGAAATGCCTTATGTCGAAGGCTTTTTCTATTTACTCTTGACCGGTGATCTGCCTACTGAAAAAGATGCTGCTGAAGTAGCTGCGGAATTTAAAAAGAGAGAGGAGGTTCCGGAGTATGTATATAGCATGTTAAAACAGCTTCCACCGGATTCGCATCCAATGGCTATGTTCTCTGCTGCTATTGTTGCGATGCAAAGAGAATCGTTATTTGTAAAAGAATACAATGCCGGCTTAGGCAAAATGGAATACTGGATGCCTACTTTTGAAGATGGTATGAATCTGCTTGCCAGGCTTCCGCGCATCGCTTCATTTATTTACAGATTGAAATACAAAAAAGGCGATATCATTAAAGCCGATCCTAAACTTGATATGGGCGGAAACTTTGCACACATGATGGGAATAAAAAAACCTTATGATGATGTTTCCAGAATGTATTTTATTCTTCACAGTGATCACGAAAGCGGTAACGTTAGTGCACATACAGGACATTTAGTTGCTAGTGCGCTTTCAGATGTTTACTACGCTATTTCCGGAATGATAAACGGATTAGCAGGACCGCTTCATGGACTGGCAAACGAACAGGTTTTAAGATGGACTCAGGGTGTTTATGAAAAAATGGGTGGTAAAATTCCGACTGAAGAAGAAATGAAGAAATTTGTTTGGGATACTTTGAGCGGCGGACAGGTAATTCCGGGATTCGGACACGCGGTTTTAAGAAAGACCGATCCCCGCTACATGGCGCAGAGAGAGTTCTGCTTAAAGCATCTGCCGGATGATCCGTTATTTAAATATGTAGATTTGATTTACAAAGTTACTCCACCAATTTTGCAGGAACAGGGTAAAGCAAAAAATCCCTGGCCGAATGTTGATGCACAATCAGGTGTTATACAATGGTATTACGGTTTAACCGAGTACGAATTCTACACAGTGCTTTTTGGAATTGGAAGAGCGCTTGGCGTAGTTTCAAACATTATTTGGGATCGTGCACTCGGCTACCCGATTGAAAGACCGAAATCAATAACAACTGCAATGATGGAAGAGATTGCAGGAATAAAAAAATAATTTTCTCCTCCTCCTCCCACTGAAAGAAGTGCCGTACCGTTAATTCGGGGCGGCATTTCTGATTTAAAGAGAAATCACTTTAATTTTAGAGTTGATTGAGATAAAAAACTGAGTTTATCCCGGTCTTACCGTTACAAGATTTAAACTGTCAAAGGCTAGCTGCACCAACTTTAATTTTCATTACAAATGCATATTTTAACAGCCGGTTATTTTCGTTTAATTAGGAAGAAGAAATTTAATGGAAGAAAATGGAACATCCCGTCTTTTTCGGAAAGGTATACTAGAAAACTTAATTGCGGTAGCTGAAGAATTTAAATCCACTTTAACTTCTGTTGGCAAAAAAGATTTAAGCGAACAGCTTGAAAGCTTTGCCAAAACTTTAAAGCAGGACCCACTGGAGAAGAAAAAACTATCCGAAGAACAGGCAAATGCCATTCTGAAAATATTTACAGCGGCAGCACAGCCTTCTTTTGCAAAACGTTTTATGGGGGAAGTTGACAAAGACGTCTTCTTCAATTTCGGGGAGTATTTAAACTCGCAGCTCGAAAAGCCAACTGCGAAAATAACCGGTATTACACACGAATACCTTAATCTGTTTCGGTACCCTTCTTTACTTACCAGAACTTACAACGAAAAGCGGTGGGAATCATTAATTCACGAACTGATTGTCAAAAGTCAATACAACATAAAAATTCTTTTTGATCAAAGAGCAAGGGATTACAAAAACAAACCCCTGTTCAAAGTAATTAAAGGAAATGCTCTAACGGAATACAGCTGGGAAAAATCTGCAAGCATAGTTAAAAAATATCAGCAGGCCCTGTATTCGGTTTTAAGTGAAAGCCCAGCTTCGTCCCGTTCAAAAGGGACTGCGCCGCGGAATGAAAAAGTTGCATTCCTTCTGGATAACAGCGTCGAAATGGCTCTGCTCGATCTTGCATGTCTTACAGGAGGGATCATTAACGTTATGATTCCTGCAAACTCCGTAACAGAACATATAGGGTACATACTAAAGCAAAGTGAAGCTTCTGTTTTAATTGTGCACGATGAAAAACAACTTTCTAAAATTAAATCATTGAGAAACGAGCTTCGGTTAAAGTATGTAATTCTTTTAAACGGTAATTCAAGTGAAGAATGGGTTGCAAACTTTTCAGAGTTTTTAAGCGCTGCAAAGGAGCAACAAAATAACTTTAAAATTAATATGAACTCTCTCGCCACAATAATGTACACATCAGGTACAACCGGCGAGCCAAAAGGAATTATGTTTTCGCAAACAAACATAATTTACAAGCGCTTCTGCCGTGCAATGGCAATTCCTGAAATTGGCGACAAAGACAGGTTTTTATCATACCTTCCCTTATTTCACACATTTGGAAGATATTTGGAAATGACCGGCTGTGTTTTCTGGGCAGCGGAATACTGTTTTCTCGAAAATCCTTCCGTTGAGACTATGATCTCAAACATGCAGCTTGTTAAGCCCAATGTCTTTATCAGTATTCCAAAAAAATGGATGCAGATTTACGATTATGTCACAAGTAAAATAGATGTTGAAGTAGAAGATCATCAAAAAATAAAAAGTGTGCTTGATGAAGCAACCGGCAGTGAATTAAAATGGGGACTTTCTGCAGCGGGATATTTACCTACTGATATTTTCAGATTCTTTCAGGATTACGGAATTGAATTGATGAGTGGATTTGGAATGACAGAAGCAACAGGTGGAATAACGATGACTCCACCTAAAAAATATAAACCGAACTCACTTGGTAAAGCATTGCCCGGTATTGACATTAAAGTTGGTGATGACGGTGAGCTGCTTGTAAAAGGTCCTTACGTGATGCTTGGTTACTACAAAATGGAACCTGCCGATACGTTTACAGAAGACGGCTGGCTTCCAACGGGCGATATAATGCAAATAGATGATGACGGTTTTATAGAGATCATCGACCGTAAAAAAGAAATTTATAAAAACATTAAAGGGGAAACGATTGCGCCGCAAAAAATTGAAAACCTGTTCCGTGATTTTGAAAACATAAAACAGGTTTTTTTAGTCGGTGATCACAGGCAGTTTAATACGGTACTCATTTTCCCAAATTTAGAAGATGTGGATTCTCTCTTTTACAATATGGATGAACAACAAAAGCAGGAATATTTTTCATCTGTAATAGTCACTGTTAATAAATTTCTTGCACCCTTCGAACGTATTTTAGATTTTAGAATAATAGACAGAGCCTTTTCCGATAAGCACGGCGAGCTCACACCAAAAGGAACTTACAAGCGGAAGGTAATTGAAAAAAACTTTTCTGATTTGATTGATTCGATGTACGTTGCAAACAAAACCAGTATTTACATTAATGGAGTTGAAGTTAGAATTCCCAACTGGTTTTTAAGGGAGAAGGGCTGTCTTAGCAGAGATGTTTTAGCTGACAATAATGGAATAACAATCCCGAAACTTAATCTTTCGCTGCCATTATCAAAGCAAAAAGATGAAAATGTTTACCGTGTTGGAAGTTACTGTTACAAAATCAATTCCCGGTTTATAGATACTCAACTTTTATTTACCGATCCAAATCTTTGGATAGGAAATAAAGAATTACTCGATTTTACTGGGAAATCAATTGTTCAGTGGTACAGACAGACAAAGGAATCAACTAAAATTACATTCCATTCGATTTTTTCCGAAGTCACTCCATCGGTGAGTGAGAATGATCAGTTTAATAAAATTTATTCTGCATCCGAGTTTTCCCTTCAGGGAATTCACGTGGCATTTACATCCCTCCTCGCAGGTAGAAATGAAAATGCCATTAGTTACTTTCAAAAAGTATTAATTGATATAAGAAATCAGCATCACAAACTGGTTTTTAATCTGCTTGTCAGAGCAATCTTTTTGACTGAGGGAGAAAAAAGAAAAAAATTATTTATTGAAGTCATTAAGCACGCTGATGATAAAAAGTTTGAAGAAGTATTCTCTTCATTGATGAGATTGAAAGGTACATTTTTAGATGCGGAATTGATTCAAACCATTGCTGTAAGCTCTAAAGGTGAGAGCAGGTTAAACTTTTTTGAAACATATATCAGTTCTGAACTGGAAAAATTTGACAGTGAACAGTCCGCTGACATATCTGATTTACAATCACTGTTTAAACTTTTAGCTGCCTACGGCATCACACATCCGCAAATGTACCGCAGAGTCAGGAGATACCTTTTACATTTCACTGTTCTGCCAAAATATAAGTTTATTGCCGATTTTGCTGATAAGTGCTTTGGGACACTCATAAGCGGTTTCCGTGGCTGGATTGGAATTAACCAGCAGTTAGCGGTGGATATAGAAACAGGCGAAGAATACAGTTGGGAAGATGTGCTTTCTTTTGAAGAAGGAATTGATGCTGATGATTTCATAAGAATTAAAAATGCAATTGTTAAAACGGCAGTTCTTCGTGAAGCAATTTTTCTTTTTTCAAAAGGTGTGCAGCTTCGTTTGGATGATATTTTGCCCGGCGGCATCTGGATAAGCTTGCTTGAATCTAGAAACGACAAATCAATTTACAGGATTACAGTTCAAACCCGTTTTCAGGGTGCGTTTGATTTTACAATTCACTTAAACAAAAATCTACCCCCGGCAATTGTCAAAGAAGAATTAAAATGGCTGAATGTTGCGGGAATAGATACAAGAAATGAAAGATTGCTGCCGCAGTTTGGCGGCTATTGGGAAGAATATGAATTGTGGACTGAAGCATTCGTTACCAGGGACAGCCTTGCCAAATTTCTGGAACGAGAAAATAAAAAAGGAGTGGTTGAAAGCCAAGACAGATTGTTTGAACTCTGGCCCCATTTTGTATGGAATGCTGCCGCAGCCTATATGAATTTTTGGGGGATAACTAATTTTAAAGTCCAACTCACCAACCCCATGCCGGAAAATATAACGATCCCGACTCATGATTATCAGTCGGGCACTCTGCTTTATTCAGTTTCAAAAAGAACAAGTTCGGATTCCCCGAAGGAATTTTTTATTACTTTTTATAATCTGTTTGTTAAAAACACATTGGATAAATATTCTTTCCTTGATAAGAAATCCATATGGAATTATATCTTTTCAGGCATGACAGAATGTGAGGGGGAAGAGACCTCACTTAAATTAATTGAAAAATTTAAAGATGAACTTGAAAACGACCTGGAAATGCGAAATAAAGATGAAATAATATTTAGAGCAGAAGAATTTATTAAAAGTGTGAGGGGGGAAGGCTTTATTCCTAAATCTCTTTTCTTTGCAGTAAAGAGATTTCACAGGTGGAGAAAACTTAATCCGGATGCCGATAGAACAGCGCAGGCAGTAATGCTCTTTGAGCTTTATGAAACCTACCAGCTATTTGGGCTTGAAAAAGAATTTAAGCATACAAGATCAATCTTCTTTTTAAAAACTGCTTTTAATAATTCGGCTTCTGAACTTAAGAATGCGCTAATGAATATTGCGCAAAAACAGCGCAAAGATGAATTGAATGCCGAGGCAAGTCAAAAGCTATACCTTGAACTTCATTCAATTTCCAATCTTACTGAAGAAGAAAAATTCTTTTTGACCAGATTAAGCTATCCCCATCTTAAACCTGCAGATACTGCTGCACTTGTACAGGCTGCAAGCCAGGATGGTGAGATTTCAAACCTTGTTGTACAATTAAGTGATGAAGACGGAAATCAGTTCTTAATTCGCAGTCCCGCTTCCCCCAAAGAAATCTCCAGATTGCATGCTTTGTTTCTGGAATCAAATCTGAATGTTAATTTCAGAGCCGAGCATAGATTTCTAGTAGTGCTTTCTGAGAGAGGATTTATTATCGGGGGATTGTTCTATGAAAGGACAGATGAACATACTGCACACATGGAAAAAATAGTGGTTTCAAACCGTTACCGCAGAAAGGGTATAAGTGAAGCTTTGATGAACGAACTATTCAACAGGTTAAAGAGTGAACACTTTAATTTTGTTACAACCGGATTCTTCCGACCTGAATATTTTTACAGGTTCGGTTTTAAAGTGGAAAAGAAATATTCGGGATTAGTGCTCAATCTGAAAAATTTTAGCAATAAGGGGTAACCGAATATTTATTAAATTAAAAAAATACTTACTTTTCCGTTTACCAATCTTACTATTTTAAAAAATGTAGGGATTACACTTGAGCAGAGAAATTCATCGCTGGTACAGTCCTAACCTTAATAAAGATATGGAAATTGTGGTTTACGGGCACTACGGGTTTGCTTTATTAATGTTTCCAACAGCGGCAGCAGATTTTTTAGAGTACGAACGCTTTAATTTGATTGACAGCATAGGCTGGTTTCTAGGTGAGGGAAAAATTAAAGCATTTTCAATTAATAGCATTAATAACGAAAGCTGGCTAAACAATAATATGCATCCTGCCGATAAAGCTATTCGGCATCAGCATTATAACCGTTACGTTGTAGAAGAAGTTGTTCCTTTTATTCATAACCATTGCAAAGGACTTGTTCCGATAATTAATACAGGTGCATCTCTCGGTGCACTGCATGCAATCAATAATTTTTTACGAAGACCGGATATATTCTCAGGCGTAATTGCAATGAGCGGTACTTATGATTTAAAATATTACAGCAAAGGTTATTTCGATGAAAACGTTTACTTTAACTCTCCAGTTGAATACTTGCCGAACTGGGATGATGAAAATATGCTTGAAAAAATGCGTAAAGGAAAGATTATAATCGCCTCCGGTCAGGGTCCTTATGAAGATCCAAGCGCATCTATCAGAATATCGGAAATCCTTAACTCAAAAGGAATTAAACACTGGCTGGATTTGTGGGGTCACGACATACGACACGATTGGCCAACATGGCGGCAGATGCTTCCCTATTTTTTAAGTAAGTTTGATTAAAGCATGCCGTTGGAATCATCCCTTAAACTGAACTGGAAGAAGTTTTTCAAAAACAAAAAAAATAAAGTAGAATTTCTCCTTACAATAGTACTCCTTGCTGTTGTTCTAATTTCCTTCTCGCAGTTTCTTCTTTTTGTTGAAGACAGAACGGGCGCAATTCTTTCAGATCCGATTTTGAATTTATTTTCACCAATTGATTTGACATGGTTGATATTCGCCCTTATTTATCTTTCATTATTACTAGCAATAGTTGAACTAGTTAAAGAACCAGAAAGATTTTTGCTGGCGCTGCAATGTTATGGATTGATGGTAATATTACGTTTCATTGCAATGTATCTTATGCCGCTCGAAGCTCCCTCAACCTTGCTTCCGCTTAATGATCCTTTTGTGCAGCTTTTCGGCGAAGGAAATATTTTAGAGAAAGATTTATTCTTTTCGGGACACACGGCAACTCTGTTTCTTTTGTTTCTGATGATTAAAAAAAGAAATTTGAAAATAATCTTTTTAATCTTCACTTTAATCGTAGGAATTTCAGTTATTTTACAGCACGTTCATTATACAATTGATGTATTTGTTGCACCATTTTTTGCTTACACAAGTTACAGGATAATTTTATTATTCAAAGAAAAAGAAGTAACGAATGGCTGACGATAAAACTCAAGTAACAGCAGTAACAAAAGTAATCGAAAAAGATTTTCAGGTTGGAGAAACCGATTCGCTAATTCCAGCTGCTGATGTTATAAATTTTGATGAGCTAAAAGAATATTTAACCGAAAAACTCACCTATCTTTTAGAGAACAAGTACGATAATTTGATAAATATTCTTTACAAAATTGATGTGAGCGAAGGAAAGCTCGGTGAGCTATTCTCTAACTCAAACAGGGATTCAATTCCAGAAAGATTAGCGGAGCTGATAATTGATAGACAACTTCAAAAAGTTAAATTCAGGCAGCTATATAAAAACAGAAAATTCTAGGAATTAATTCTCGTCCACGTGCTTCTTAGGTCAAAATACTATCAAAACAATCTATTTTTTAATCTTTTCACAATTTTTCTATAATTAGCTATCCATATAGTATCTATCAAGTTTAAGACTTTACTTGTAAGATAACCTTCTCTAAAAGCTGTAACTTATTTTAATTTAAGCTTGATAATTGTAAAACTAATATTTAACTTAAAGTAGTCTTATTAACTCCTTGTATAACATCATAAATTTATTGTGATGATCTTCAGCAATCAAGCAAAAAAGTTTATCAATTTTCTTTAATTAGGAGAAATTGAGATGGCACTAATAAACTCAAAAAGATTAAGGGCACTTAAAAAAGAAAATGATGAGCTTAAGTCTTTCATTCAAAAGATTGGCGATAAGAAATATACAATTGCAAGTCTGGATGAGGTAATTAAAAAAATTCGCTCCGAACTATCTGAACTGCAAAAAGAAAAATTAAACCACACAAATTCAATTGAAAAATTAAAAGTATCTGAGAAAACAGCATTTATAGAAGTAGAAAGACTTAATAAAGAATTGAATTATTTAAGGGAATTAAATAATGATGAACAGAATAATGTGTTATTTCTTTCGGATCAAAAAAACGGATTAAAGGAAATCAATGAAAAAGGAAATGGCAAATTATATAATGACTTTTATCTAAAAGATTCCACCGGGCAAGATATAAAAGCTGGAGATATTGAACGCAAACGAAACGAACTGCAGAGGGAAACAATTGATCTTGAAAACAATCTTAAAAATTTGTACAACAGAATTGTTGATCTAACCGATCAGGAACAAGCGCTGGTTAAAAGCATTGATAAAAAAGGCAAGCAGCTTGATGCAATTGAAAGTTATCGTTTAATTGATGCAAAGCTAGAACTTGATGAAATAGAAAACAAAATAGAAAACGTGAAAAGAATTGAGAAAAAATCAATTGAGGAGTTTCAGAACAGAATTAATTCACTTAGCAATCAAGAAAAGGAATTACAAAGCAAAGTTGCACTTCGCATTCGCGAATCAGAAGAAGCAGAAGAAAAGCTAATCGAAAAAATTTCTCTATTACAAAAAGATTCCGAGGAAAAAACTCTTGAACTAATTGTTGAAGAGCAAAAGCTAATTGATTCAATTGAATCCAAGCAAAATACTGTAGAACAATTAAATGCAGAAATTACATCACTCGAAGAAAAAATCAGGACCACAAACAATTTAGCTGAATTTAAATTACAATCAGCCGAAATCTCACTCAAAAATGATACTCAAGCTGTAATTCGTAATTTACAGGGGGAAGCGGCAAAAATAAAAGATCACATAAATCAACTTAAGATGACCGAAGAATTAAAAAAAGAGCTTATTGAAAAACTAAAGGATGAACTTTCTGGGAAAGAAATTGAATTTGCTGCACTTGAAAACGATTTTAATACAAAATCAAATCAGCTTAAAGAGGCATCGATAAAAAACCAGGAACTTGCAGAAGAAATAGAATTTCAAAATAGCAAGCTTACTAAACTCGTCGATTCACTAAATAATAAAAGTAATCAGTTTGAAGAGCTTGGAAAAACAGCAACAGTGCTTGAAAAAAGAATTAAACAGTTGAATGACGAAATTACACAACGTGAAATACTAAAATCAGAAATTGAAAATAAAATTTCGACTGGTGAGGAAACTTTAAACAGGCTGGGAGAAAAGCACGATACTTTGAAAAATAATATTCTCGTGCTTGAGGCAAAACAAAAAGACATTCAAGAGAATAATAAGTTATTTGAGCATCGTTTTGCCAAGCTTTTTGAAAAGTACAGCAAAGATATAAATGAAATGAATAATAAAAGAAATGTTCTCGAACAGATGCTGGAGAAAAAAGAAAAAGATATACAAGAAAAGGACGATACAATAATTGAAAAAATTGCTATGCTTGATGAAACCGATAAGGTTTTATTAGTAAGACAAAAAGAGCTTGATTCTTTTGATGATTTGCTGAAAGTGATTAACGATCAAAAAGAATTACTTAAAGGAGATTTGCAAAATCTTGATGCCAGAGCCACTGAAAAGAAATTAGAGAATCAGGAACTAAAAGTAGAATCTGATGTTCTGAGAAACAAAATTGTAGAATTTGAAAAAAGTTTGCGCGATGTTTTAAATAATACAGATGACAGGCTTAAGAAAAGTACTGACAAAAGAGAGAAACTGGACAGTGAAATAAGAGAATATGAAATAAGATTGAAAGAATTAAATACTAAAATTAAAGATTCGATGGATGAACTTGTTGATCTTAAGGCTGCAATTGGACACATTAAAGTTGAGCACGAAGAGCACAGGCTTGAAATAAATAAACTTGCAGCGCTTAAAAATAAACTTTACGATGAGATAAATAAAAGCCGCGTAATACTTGATAAGTACAAAAAAATCAGAGAACGAATCCGCGGTGAACAAGAATCAATTATAAAGCGTAGAGAAGAAAGATTATCAAAAGAATTTAAACCTCAGTTTCAGCATTCATCAAATACAAGCCTTCCCGATTTAACTAAAGTGTTCAAGCTGTAAACTAGTTGCTATTGGTACTGAACACTATAAGTTTGAGAAAAGATAACTCATAATTATCTTACAATCACTAGTTCAAAATTTTCTATTCTAAAATCAGTAATAATTATTATGCTCAAAAAATTATATTATTTCCCGCTATTCTTATTTCTAACCCTCAACTGCATCGCACAAAATTTTAGCTCACCCGAATGGAGCTATGATAAAGCAATATATGAAGTGAATCTTCGCCAATACACTGAAGAAGGCACAATAAAAGCATTTGAAAAACATCTGCCAAGATTAAAAGAACTCGGTGCAGACATTTTATGGTTCATGCCTATTCATCCAATTGGAAAATTAAATCGCAAAGGAACTTTAGGCAGCTACTATTCGGTGCAAGACTATAATGCTGTTAATAAGGAGTTCGGAACATTAAATGATTTTAAATTAATGGTGAAAAAAATTCACAAAATGGGTATGTATGTTATTATTGATTGGGTTGCTAATCATACAGCATGGGATAATAAATGGATAATCGAACATCCTGAATTTTATACAAAAGATTCACTTGGAAATATTATTCCACCCAATCCTGATTGGACGGATGTAGCCGACTTAAATTTTGATAATAAGACTCTATGGGAAGAAATGATCGATGCGTTAAAGTTTTGGGTTACAGAATGTGATATTGACGGCTACAGATGCGATGTGGCTGGAATGATTCCGATTGAATTTTGGATTGAAGCAAGAACTGAATTGGAAAAAATAAAGAATGTTTTCATGCTTGCTGAATGGGACACTCCTCAACAGCATAAAGCATTTGATATGACTTATGATTGGGGATTACACGGCATATTAAATGATATAGCAAACGAGGAAAAAAATGTGACCCATCTCATTGAGCATTTTGCTAAGGATAGAAAAGAATATCCTGCAAACGCTTTTAGAATGCAGTTTACATCCAATCACGATGAAAACAGCTGGAACGGTACTGTGTACGAAAGATTAGGCAATGGGGCAGAAGCATTTGCTGTTTTAACATGTTTAATTCCCGGTATGCCTCTCGTTTATACGGGACAAGAAGCAGGTAATAACAAACGACTTTCATTTTTTGAAAAAGATGTTGTTGAATGGAAAGATAACAAGTTTTCAGAGATCTATTCAAAACTATTTGCGCTAAAAAAGAAAAATAAATCGTTACACAACGGTGAGAGAGGCGGAGAATTAATTCCAATCAAATTATCCGATGAAGAAAATATTTTTGCATTCATGAGAAGTGCCGGTAAAGATAAAGTGTTTGCAATTTTTAATCTGAGTAAAAATGAGAGGGATTTTATATTGGAAGGAAAAATCCTGGCAGGCGCTTACAAAAACTTATTTTCCGGAAAACTCGATACATTTACAGTTATAGAAAACTTTCAACTCAGTCCCTGGGAATATAAAATTTTTGTAAAATAAAGAGTAGAGTGTACTCTCATCGATACGGTATTTGAATAAATTAAAGTACAAACCAAACGAACCAACCCATATAATTCATAAGTCCACCGCTCAAATTGGGCTGAATAGCTGCTTAGAAATTACTGCTTGTAAAGATAGAGTACGGCAAAGTATTTGCACTCTGTTAAAATAAACGGTTGAAAAATGAAACGTCAAATACTATATATCTCACTTTTTTTTGTTCTAATCGGAGCAATTAAATTAGAAGCTCAACCATCGGTATCATTGTATTTTACTACCGCATTTCCTGTTGGAGAATTCCGGGATTATGTTGGCAATACGGGTTTTGGTGTCTCTTCAGAGCTTTTCTTTTTTTCACCATCTAAAAAAGTTCCTTACGGACTTGGATTGAATTTCAGCTTTGTTAGTTACGGCATGTACTTTGGAGTTGATCAGTATACAGATGAACTTGGATTAAGCTACAACAAAGCAAATAATTTTGCAAGCGTTCACCTGCTTTTTCAAATTGCACCACACGCAGGTTCAATAAGACCTTATGTTGAAACACTGTTTGGCGGAAGCTATATTTTTTCACACACCGATTTTATTGTTGACTATTGCTGCCCACCCGTCACAATGTGGCTGGATGATTGGGCTTGGAGCTACGGCGCTGGCTTAGGTTTAAAATTTTTATCTGTCGGCGATGCATTCTTAAATCACGGCTCCCTGTATATCGATATAAAAGTTCGTTATCTTTTAAGTTCTTCAACTGAATATCTGGATCGTTCATCAGTTGTGCTTTACTATGATACACTTGAATATTCAACTTTCGAATCAAAAACTGATATGATAACTGCAAGTATTGGATTGTATTTCTATTTTTAAGTATTCCTCCATTAAAACAGGATTTCTACCCGCCATCATAAAGAACTAAATTTCCTTAGCTTACCTTTACTTTTTTGTAACAATCAAATAATTATTTACGTCTTTAGAATTAAATGTTAAGCTCAGCAAAGTTTGATTTTTTAATCAAAAAGTATAAAAACAAAATTTTTAACTATGCCGTTTATATGATGAAGAACCAAATGGATGCGGAGGACGTAACCCAGGAGGTTTTAATCAGAACGTGGCAGAATATAGATAAGTTCAATTTCAATGCTGCTAAAGCATGGATGATGCGAACAACACATAACCTTTGTATAGATTATTTACGAAGAAACAATATTTATAGTAAAAGAGAATTGGACGTGGATGAAGATTATCATAAAAATTTTACCGACCGCAGTATTGACGGAAATCCACACAAGGCAGCAGAATTACTGATTACAGAAGATGAGGTTAAGGAAGCAATTAATAATTTACCCGAAAAACTGAAAAGCCCGTTTATACTTTACGAATTGCAGGGCTTTAAATACAAGGAGATAAGTACAATTTTAGACGTGCCCTTGAATACAATAAAAGTAAACATACTAAGAGCACGCAAACAACTTCAGAAAGATTTAAAAGAATATGCAAAAGAAACCTTCAAATAAAATCGAAATTGAATTGGTTGATAAAATAATAAGCGTTGCTTACGGTGATGCTAGCATAATTGATAAAATTGTAGTGATATGGAAAGCCGTCAGTGATGAAAATGTGAAAAATATATTAGAAGAATACCGGGCTACAGCTGACAAGGTTCGCAAACTACAAAATTTAAATCTACCAGATTATGTGATTGAAAATGTAAGCAAAAAAATATCATCGCAAAAAACAGAGGAAGGTATTTTTGCTAAAATTTCATTTTCATCTTTTACCATCTTTTCCCGCAAAGCAATTCCTCTCACTGCATCTGGAATAATAGTAATTGCTATTATTTCATTTTTGATTTTTAATAAATCAACCCCAACTCATCAATACACAAAGGCAGAAATTGAACTGGCAGAAAATCAATTAAAACAATCACTGGCAATTGTGGGGAAAGTTTTTACAAAAGCGGAAAAAAACTTCAGCGAGGACATTTTAAATAAACAGTTAAATAAAAAATTGAGCAAAGGGTACTATTTAGTAAACAATATTCTTACAGGAGGATAAAATGAAAAGCATCAAAATAATTTTTTCACTAATTGCATTATTTGCATTCACTCTCATCGCACAAAGCGTTGATGTTACCAATGAACCTGGTTATGTTGATTTTGGGGATTTAGTAAAGTTTGAAAGTACGACCGGTGTAACGGAAGTAATTTTAGATGAAGATCTTCTCTCAATACTTGCCCAAATTTCTACAGATGAAGATCCGAACGTAATGGCAATTTTGGGTGGGTTAAAACTTGTTAAAGCAAACGTTTTTGAAGTTAGCGAGGAAAACAAAAGCGACCTGGAATCAAAAATTAACAGTATTGATTCCAAACTATCCGGAACCGATTGGAAAAGAATAGTAAAGACCAGAAGCGAGGATGAGATTGCAAACGTTTACATTAAACACAATAACAACAAGCAGATTATCGGATTGGTTGTTACATCAATGGAGTCAAGTGGAGAAGCTGCCTTTGTAAATATTGTAGGGACAATCGATCTTGCAACAATCGGGAAACTAGGCAAGCAGTTTAACATTCCGCATTTGAACGAAATGAAACATAATAAGGAAGAATCTGATGAAAAATAAAATTTTCTATCTGCCGATATTAATTTTTTCTTTATATCTGAGCGGATGCATAGGTATAAATGAAGAGTTCGCAGAGATAAGAAATGAAGTTTTAAATAATTTGGATGATGATTACAGGTCTGAATACCAATTCTCGGTTGGCTCAGTTGGTATAACTGTCTCCAGCTGGTTTGTCGATGCAGCCGCAGAAGAAGATTTAGCTGCAGATATACTCGATGATGTTTCTTCTGTTCAGGTTGGAGTTTATAAGAAAATCAGGAGCACAAATTCCCCGAACATAACAACTCTTCGCGAGCTGGATGATGAAATGATTCAAAAGGGATGGAAATCAATTGTAAAAAACTGTAAGCGGGATGAGCTTAGCGGGATCTATATAAGAAGCAATCCAAATGAAACACTAAATCGTCTGTTTGTAATAAACTTAAGCAATGAAGAATTGGTTTTAGTTGAAGTTGAAGGTGATTTAAAGGAAGTAATTGCAACTGTGATTAGAGATAAAGGGATGAACATCCATATGTAATATTAAGTGTTAAGTTAATTTTCTCTTCAAATCATTTAATCCCCTTCTCAAAAGAAGGGGATATTTTTATAGCCCGATTTTTTTAACAATCTTATCAAATCTATCATCATCGTGAAGATCGTAAAACATAGGCTCTACTTTTATAAATAAAAGCGAACTGTTTTTTTCTTCGTATGATTTATTCAACAGTGCAAAAGCTTTATCAAAATTCTCTAACCCGATAGAAATGGGCACAAAGGTAAAAGAATTCATTTCTTCTTTTCTTGATCTTTCATTTAGTTCTTCCAAAATTCTTATCGCTTTTTCTTTCTCTCCAAACTTAGCATAAATATAAGCAAGATGAGCCAGTGCACTCGGCTTGTCATTTGAAAGTTCAACAGCCTTTCGCAAAATTGTAATTCCCCTTTCGTATTCTCCCATTAAAGTATATGTTTCCCCAAGCGACGTATAAGCTTCAGGAAATAAAGGATCTAAATTAATGGTTCTATCAAACCAGAATACTGCATCTTCCAGATCATCATCATAAAAATAAATTTTTCCCCTTCCATAATTTACACTAACAGACAGCGGATCAAGCTCGTAAGCTTTTTCCATACTTTCAAGTGCATCGCCAAAGTTTCCTTTGACCATTAAATATTCTGCATACCATTCATGTGCCTTTGAACCCCCGGGACTCAGTTCAATTGCTTTTTCAAATTCCTTTTCCGCCCCATCAAAATTCCATTCAAGTTTAAAATTAATGTAAGCAAGAGATGCGTGAGCTTCGCCCAGACTTTCATCCATACCGAGTGCTTTAAGTACATTCTCTTTTGCTTTTGCAACACTTTCGCTCATAGGAATTGTACTATTACCGGACAAACTCATTAAAGTATATGCATCTGCTAATCCCGTGTAAGTTCTCGCAAACTCCCCTCCAAATTTTAATGCATCTTCAAAATATGAAATGCTTTTGCTCAATCCATCGAAAGTACTGCGGTTTAAATTAAACTTGCCAAGCAGATATGCTTTATAACCCGACTTATTTACCGATTCCCCTATACCCAGTTTTCTTAATTCATCGCTCTTCAATTGAACCTTAAGCTGTTGAGCTATTCTTTGAGCAATTTCAGACTGCAGTTCAAAAACGTCTCCCACTTCTCTGTCGTAATCCATTGCCCAGAGATTTTCCTGTGTTTGAGCGTTTATTAATTGAACAGTAATTCTCGCTTTATTTTCAGATTGTCTGATGCTTCCTTCCAGTATGGTCCCAACTTTGAGTTCTTTTCCAATCTCCTTAATATTTCTTTCCAAATCTTTGTATTTCATTACAGAAGAGCGGGCAATTACATTCAATTCCGATAGATTGGAAAGAGATGAAATTAATTGTTCAGTCATTCCATCTGCGAAATAATCCTCCGTTGTATCACCTCCGATGCTGTAGAAAGGAAGTACTGCGATTCTTTTTTGAATATCTTTATAAGTTGCAAGCGATGAAAAAAAATAAATGATTGCTAATGTTATTAATAAAATTGGGATTGCAAATTTTAATATCCTTTTAGTTGATTTTTTGTTTATTGGTTTTAAAATTTTTTCCTCCACCCACGGTAGCCTGATACAATAAATATCCATTGGTTCGGAAATATTCTTTAAACTCACTTTGCTCTTTTTCACAACCGGATATTCAAGTTTATTATGAACAGCGCGTGCAAAATCTTCTGATAGACAAATACCTTCTGTGGCAGCTAACGGCTCCAGCCTTGAAGCTATATTTACACCATCGCCATGCAAACGATCATCCACCTGAACAACATCACTTAAATGCAGACCTATACGAAGCTTTATTTGTTCTTCCGGTTTATGATTTTGATTTCTTTCGTGAAGTGTAGATTGAATTTCAATTGCACAATTTGCAGCTTCAACAGCTGATTGAAATTCAATAAAAAAAGAATCGCCTGCGGTTTCAATTTCTCTACCGGAATATTTTGAAAGGATTGATCTTACAATTTGCTGGTGTCTGTCTAAAAGTTTTAAGGCGAGTGCTTCATTCTCCTGTGAAAGTGAGCTGTAGCCCACCATATCAGTGAACATAATTGCAGCAAGTTTTCGCTCACCCTGCTGCCCGCTCTCTTGAGTATCTCCTAATGTATCCATTTCCAATCCTTCTAAAATTAGTTGGAATCAGGAGTTAAACAGAATTTCCATATGAATATTAGCAGACTATTTTGTGAGTTGCAAGAATAATTTTATTGCGAGAGTCGATTTTATTGAATTAAATCATTCGCATTTAATTTTCAAAATTAAATTCTTTAGCAACATATAACCTCTATCATCATTTCTTGCCTGCAAGAATAATTGATTATAGCAAAGGTAATTACTATATTGTTTTTAGGGTTTACGTGAGAAATATAGATTGAAAAAATTATTGTTGTCATCCTGTCTTTTGGGGATAATTATTTTTATTGCTGCAAGCTATTCCATCTTATCAAATCATTCTATTCCATCAAACAAAAAGCAAAACTCCAGTCTCGTTCTCTCAAATCAATTAGATTTACAAAATGGTGATCTTATTTTCCGCAAGGGAAGAAGCATTGAGAGCCAGATAGTTTTACTTTCAGATGGTAATTCGGATTATTCGCATGTGGGAATCATCTATTTAAAAGACGGAAAACCGCTTGTTATCCATTCAGTTCCGGCAGAGAACGGAGAAGAACATGAATTTATAAAATTGGAAAGTGTTGAGGATTTTTTAAAAAAAGATAAAGCTGTTCGATTTGCGGTATTCCGTTTAGAGGATAGTTTGATAAATTCAACTAAAGCAGCCAGCGAGTTTGCGTACAACTGCTACTTAAATAAATTCTGTTTCGATAACCAGTATGATCTAAATAGTGATACAAAATTATACTGCACGGAATTAATTTGGAAAGCTTATCAGCAAATCGGTATAGACCTTGTACAAAATAGACTGCACGATATAATCTTTATTGTTATAAATAAAAGAATGATAATGCCGAGTTCAATTTTAGAAAGTAAATATTTAAAAGTAGTTCACTCTAATTAATCACTTTAACAGGAAGGGTTCATTTATGAAAGTACTGAAATTATTGTTCGGTTTGTTCGTCTTTGCAGCGGCTTTAATGTTGGTTTCTTGTGGTGACGGCGGAGTTACAGGCAGTTCTCCTGGCGATGTTGCCAAAACAATGGTTATCAATTTACAGGAAGAAAATTATGATGCTGTAGTTGATATTTATATAAATAGAAATGGCGAAGAACTTACAGATGAAGAAAAAACAAAAGTAAAAGCTTTTTTACCATCTGCGAAAGAGGAAATGGATAAAAAAGGCGGATTAAAAGAAATTGTAATTGTTGAAGAAACTATTTCAGAAGACGGTAAATCTGCCGCCGTAAAATCTTACCTGATTTACGGCAATGGTGAGAAAAGCAATGAGGATAAAACTAATTTAGTTAAAGTGAACGGTGTTTGGAGGGTAGAAATTTAAAGCTGATCTGGAAGTCTTGACTCCGGTTGAGAGATTTCAGCCGGAGTTTTCTATTCTCACAGAATAATTAAAATGCTTATGATACGAATCAATATTAAATCTTTGAATCGTAATTTTAATTAAATATCAATTTATCAATAGGCTTATTTTCAATACTACTCTTTAAATGATCATCCTCTGAGCTAAAACCCATCCTCATCAATACTCTTCGTAGAAATATCACCATATTTTGCAATTTTATCACTTATTTCATCTGCTTTCCCAATCAATACAAACTGCAGGTTCTCTTTTGGAAAATATTTCGCAATAATTTCATTTGCTTTTTCAATAGTCATTGCATCAACATTTTTTTCAAAATCATTTATATAAGAATCATCTAAACCGTAGAAAAACATAGTTGTAAGAAGATCAGCAAGCGCACCTGATGTTTCATAATCTGGTGGAAACTGTCCCTTTATATAATTTTTGGCAGATGTTAGTGTTTCCTGGTTAATTCCTTCTTTGTGAAGACGATCTAAAACCTGAAGTGTAAGATCAATTGCCTCAACTGTGTTTTCAGTTGCTGTAAAACTGTAAGAGTAAAAAGTTCCGTTATACTTGTAATGCGGAAAACCACTACGAGCACCGTAAGTTAACCCCGAATTAATTCTCAGCTCGGTGTTAAGCCACGACGTAAACCTTCCACCAAGGATTGTATTTATAATATCTATTTGAACTATATCCGGGTTGTTCCAGGCAACACCCTTCCCCCCGATCATAAAAGTAGTTTCACGGGAATTGTCTTTGTTGACCAGCAGCACTCGATTGCCAAAAGGAAGTTCAACCTCTTTTGTTAGTTCCCTGGGAAGTAATTGAACATCAACCTTTGGTGTTGATGGGAAAAAGCTTTCAACTTTCGCTCTCATTTCTCCTGTAATAAAGTCACCAACAATTGCTATGCAGGCAAGTGATAAAGGATAGTGAAGGTTAAAAAATCCTCGCAACTCGTCGGTTGTAATTCCCTCAATAGATTTTTTAGTCCCGTCAACAGGGTTGCCGTAGGGTATATCCCCGAATACAAATTTATTAAAATAATTTCTGATTACTCTTCTGGGGCTTTCGCGGTCCTGCTCCAGCTCTGCAATCCATCTTTGCTTGCGCTTCTCAACTTCAACCCATGGAAAAGATGGATTCTTAATCACGTCAGCTAATATCGGGAACAGTTTTTCAAAATCATCCTTATTAAAAGATATTGAAATTTCTGCTGCCTCTGTTCCTGCACCTGAATTTATGCTCGCACCAAGAAAGTCAAAAGTCTGTTCAATCTGATCCTTGGTATAATTTCTCGAACCAAATAAAAGAGCTTCAGCTGTTAGTGCCGCGAGTCCGTTTTGATTTCCATCCCATACTGCACCTGCAGGAAAGATTGCATTCACATAAATTAAAGGGACCTCATGCTGTTCCATTAAAAAAAGTGTTAGTCCGTTCGGCAGTGTATATTTTTCATGTTCCGGCAATTGGAACTGAGCGAACGACACTGAACTTAAAATAATCATCAGTATAATCACTTGATTAAAAAACTGCTTGACTGCATTCAACCATGCATCCATGCATCCAAACATCATTACCCCTTTTCCTTTTTCCATCAACCATCTTCCATTTTTACTCATTTTCCTTCCTCCTCTCTACTTTCGATAGAATTCAAGATCCCTACTGTTCTGTTCTCTTGTGTAAAATATTTTTGTGCGACCTGCTGAATTTCTTCTCGGGTTACTTTATTATAATCCTCCGGTGCGGTAAAAAGCTTTTTGTAATCACCAAAAAACAATTCATAGGTGCCAATTGTATTTGCTTTACCATTAATCGTTTCCATTGTTCGGTAAAAGTTCATAAGTTTTTGATTTTTTACCTTTTGCAGTTCATCATCTGAGATGCCTTCTTTAATCACCTTTTTAATTTCATCGAGAATTGCTTTTTCTAATGTTTCTGCTTTAACCTCCTGATTAGCAATAGCATAAACCCAAAGCACTGTCGGATCGAAAGCATTACCGTAATATGCACCTATATCTATTGCAAGCTGCTTTTCATCAATAATCGATTTATACAGGCGTGAGGTTCTGCCAGATGAAAGAATTGACTCAAGCAGATCGAGTGCATAATATTCTTTCGAATCAGTTTGAGGAACATGATATGCAAACAATAAATAAGACGACGGTACATCCCGTTTTACAAATACTCTCTTTTCACCTTTCTGTTCAGGTTCTACAGTATGGATATCTCTTGGTTTTGGTCCTGAAGGAATTGGAGCAAAATATTTATTTGCGAGTGTTTTTACCCAATCAAACTTCACATCGCCGACAATTACAACCACACAATTGTTGGGTGCATAATAAGTGCGGAAGTAATTTTCAAGATCCTGCTTTGTCCAGTTCTTAATATCCGATTCATAACCCATTACCGGCCAGCGGTATGGATGTGCAAAGAATGCAGCGCCCTGCACAGCATCCCAAAGCTCTTCAAAGGGATCATTTTCAAGTCCGGTACTTCTCTCAGAAAGTATTACACCTCTTTCGCTTTCAATCATTAGTGAGTCGAAGTCTAGATTTGCAATCCTGTCCGCTTCCAAATCAAACATAATTTCCATCGTATGGTTAGGGAACCAGTCTGTATAAACTGTGATGTTCTGCGTTGTGTAGGCATTATTTGATCCGCCGTTTGCCTCCATTACAATATCAAATTCTTTGGGTCCATATTTTTTTGCACCGTTGAACATCATATGCTCAAAGAAGTGGGAGATTCCTGTAATGCCCGGGTATTCATTGCGTGAGCCGACCTTATAAAAAAAATACATATTTGCGTTGGGAATTGAATGATCTTCAAGAACAATTATCTTCATTCCGTTCTGCAGTTTAAATGATTTTACATCCTCAACATTAGTTTGAGGAAAAATTGATGCTGCAAAAAGGATAATTATTATTAATAGTTTCATATATTTTCCCAAAAGTTGTTTTTAATTGTTATTAAAATACAAATTGCGACTTGTATGTGATAACTATTTATTATTATCGGCACTATGTTTATTAAATTTTAGTCAAAATCTGGAAACCTTAAAAAACATATTTCTTTACAAACTCACAGGATTGAATTTCCTGCTCGTTGTAATTTTAGCAGTAATAACATTTTATTATCCTTTTGTTGTACCTGTTCTTTTTCTATTGTGTAGTAACCTATTTGATATTCTCGGCTATCACTTTACACTTATCCGTAGAACAACAAAAATGCCTGAAAAGGAAATAATAAAAGCTTACAGAATTAATCAGTTAATGTTCGATGTTCTTCTGCTTTTAATTTTAGGTTTATTATTTGGATGGATTCCTGCTCTTTGCGGTGCGCTATTAAAAGTATTCGGTGTGCAGGATATAACATATTATATTTTCTTACAAAAGCCGTTACCCGAAAATTGGCACTGGTTAAAATTTACACCGCTTGGTACAATTAAAAACAACTTAACAAAATTTGAAGTGGTGCTTCAGGCAATAGTGGGAATAATTACTTGCGTAGTAATACTTATAATTTACTTTATTTGTTGGCAATAAATTAAAGGAGCATTAATGAGCGAATACAAATTAAAAGTTAATCTGCAAATGGGAATATTAAAACCTGTGCACGATGTTTTTGAAGCAATTGTAAATCCAGAAATAATGAACAAATATTTCATCAGTAAAAGTACAGGAAGAATTGAAAGTGGTAAAACATTAAAATGGGAGTGGGAAGATTTTGATGCAGTGCATGAAATTAAAGTTCAAAAAGTGGAACAGGATAAATTGGTTTCTTTTAAGTGGGATGGCAGCGGTGTTGAGTGTGTAGTTAATATTACATTAGAATCTAAGGGTGAAAATAAAACAGTCGTTAAAATAACCGAAGAAGATTGGATTCCGGATTTTGATGGGGCAAAACGCTGCATTGGACAGGTTGAAGGCTGGACACACTTTCTCTGCTGTTTAAAAGCTTATCTTGAGTACGGAATAAACTTGCGGGTCGGTGGTGTGATAAAATAAAGCACTCTCTTTCTTAAAAGAGAGTGCTAAAATTAATTCAGCCTCCTATTATATATTATACGCTTATTTTTTTGCTAATAAATCTCCAACCTTATCTATAGGTACCGGTTGTGGCACAGTATTTTTTATCGGCTTTACAGACATCAGGTAAGCATATATAGCTTTCAGATCCTGATCAGTTTTCATTCCGTAAACTTGCCAGGGCATAGGAGGAAGCAAAGGTCTACCGACTCCCATATACTTTCCTTCCCGCAGGCATTTAATAAACATCTCTTCTGTCATAGTGCCTATCCCGGTTGCCTTATCCGGTGTAAGATTCGAAGCATATGAAATTCCCCACGGTCCAACCCACGCAGCTAAATGTTTATCAGTCATTGACCACATACCCGGTTCAATCATCTTCATATCGAGGGATGGTAAAACTTCTCCCTCGGGAAAACCTGAGAAACGTCTTGTTGTGTCAAACACAGGTCCGTTCTCAGTAAATATTTTTGGTGTATGGCAATCATCACATCCACTAGTGGTTACGATGTATTTCCCTAAATCCACCATCTCCTCCTGACTAAGCGGTTTGGCAGTCCCTTCCCCTGCACAACCAAATTGAAATATCAATACAACAGAAAATATTGCAGCTATAACTGTTGCGAAAATAATTTTGCGCATTGCGCCTCCTTAAAAAATTAAATAAATAATTTAAATACCTGACCGATAGTTGTCCGGCAAAGGTGTGCTTCATTGGGTGAAATCAAGAATGTGTTACAAAAGTACTTCGCCCAGGGATTGGGGGTTAAACTATATAAAGCTTTAATAAAAAACAATTTATACTATATCGTGTGAATTCTTGATAGTGTTCATTCTCATCGCGTCAAGGCTAAGACTGTTATTTCAAATTGTAATTTGCGGAGCTGTCATTCCAGTCCTGCATGACTGACAGGCAATTATCAGGAAACAGAAGGCGTCGGATTCTGGACTCGTCCAGCTTCGCGGGACTCGCCAGAGTGACATTCACGCTTTAGGTAACGGCAGGTCCGTGACTTCCAAGGGTGAAACTACCACCCACCAAATTCCTCCAAAAAATTATTCTCATATAATTGTAACTTTACAGCATCAAATTTTGTTAACATTCAGCGGTTTTAGTTATGGAACAAACTTACCTGGATATGTTCCTGCAGGGCGGGTTTATTATCTACATACTTTTAATCCTCTCCATCATTTCACTAGCTATTATCATCGAGCGGCTGGTCGTTATTTACAAACGGAATGCTGCCTACGATGATTTTTTCTCTAAACTTAAGAGCACTTTAAAATCAGGTGATGCAAGCAACTTAAAAAATGTGCTGGCAGTAAAAGAGTTATCAATTGGAAAAATTATTGCAAAACTAAAACCTGATTCTGCTTCTAACCCATCGCCAAATAAACAAATAATTGAAGATGCAATTACCGAAGAGCAGGCATTTCAAAAAAAGCGGATGCACGTTTTAATATTTATTGTTCAGCTTGCACCACTGCTGGGAATTTTAGGAACTGTGCTCGGACTTGCAGAATCATTTTTATCAATTGGAAATTTAGGCGGCACAGAAAAATTCCAGCTTCTTTCGCAGGGAATAGGCAAGGCGTTAAGCACAACTATTGCAGGATTAGTAATTGCAGCTTACACAATGAGCGGGCACTACTTTATTAAATACAGGTCGAGTAAAAGTGCCCATGCTCTTTCAAAACATATTGAGAATTACGTTCAATTAATTTCTGATAAAAATGAAAAATGAAATTGAAAAAGAAGACGAGAGCTATTCTTTCAATTTTATGCCTTTGCTAGATGCGATTTTTCTACTAACAATATTCTTCATACTCACGATAACAGTTCAGGAAGAAGAAAAAATACTTCCGATGAATCTGCCGCTTTCCGATCAGCCGGAACTGACAAAGATTGAAAACGCTCTTATTGTGGAAATCCACAAAAGTGGAAATTTCTACATAAAAAATGAAGTTGTTGAAGAATCCAATCTTGAAGAGAAAATAAAAAGTATTTACTCAAAGGGTGGAAAGGAAGTAATACTTGTTCGTTCCGAACAGGGTGCAGACGTACAGAAAGTAATGAGACTTACAGATATTGCACGCAAGCTTGGAATTGAAAAAATTTCTTTTGCTGTAAAGGAATTGGAATGAATCGTTTTTATTTCATTTCTGCGATTATTCATTTACTGCTTTTTCTGTGGCTTTATTCCATTGATTTTTTCGGTATAGCCTCAAAGGAAGAGTCAATTCAAAATGAATATGAAATTTCAGAAAAAATTAAAAAAGAAAATGAAAAAGAATTTGAGGAGTTGATTAAAAAACAGATTGAAATAAAAGCAGAGCGTATAAAACAGGTAAAAGAATTAATTGAAAAGCACAAGCCGGATTTAACTGAAAAGCAAATAGAAAACTTTTCCGATGTTGTTACATCATCCGAACTTGATGAAGACAAGATAAACGAAATAACTGAAAATTATTTTGGTGAAGATGGTCGCGGATTAGGTGGACTTCAGGATGAGTTAAGTGAATATTTGGAAACCGATGGCTCAGGTACGGAAAAAGGTGAAAGTGGTGAACAGGGAGATGGAAAAAGGGGCAGTGGAGAAGATGAAGGTGATGTTCAATTAGATTTAAGCTACGAAGGATCTGAAATAACACACGATATGCCTGAACACACAGTTCAATCTGAAGAGAACAAAGAACTGCTGAACCGCAAGCTGGAAAGACTACGGGTTGAAGAGGCAATTAAAGTAATTGATGAAACTGAGCTTGTTTATCCAAATCTTTCACAAAAACAGGCTAAGTATGCAATACTTCCGGAATCGCCGGTGGAATCGGTTGATACTTTTAAAAGAACGCAGGAAACGGAATTCAGATCTTTAAGAATCGGTCTTGCACCGAGGATGAACAACGAATTTATTCCCGACGGAAAGCTCGATGAATGGGATCTTTCTCAGCCGATGACACCAATTAAAGATTTTTCCGATCCGGAGTATACTGCTAATGTTTATCTCGCTTGGGATTTCGATGAAATATTTTTAGCCGCAGAAATAATCGATCCGTATCCGGTTAGAGAAAATGCCGGTGAATGGTGGATAACAAACTCGCTTGAAGTCTGGTTCGATGCGCTGAATAGAAAGATGCTGAATAATTTTGATGCGGGATGCTTTCAATTCTGGTTTGCACCGTACTCCCCGTATTTTGGCAAAGCACTTGGCAGGCACAGCTTGTTTGCACGGTCCACTCCTTTTTATGTTCAGCAGACAGGCAAAGGTTACATTGTAGAAGCTGTTTTCAAAACAGATGAAGAGCTTCGATATGTTGAAGGCTTGCTTGGAAGAGTAATCGGCTTTCACTTTTTTGTTAACACAAGCATTAGAGAAAAAGACGGCTACGAAAAACGTTTATTCTGGATTACGGATAAATACCTGCCGGGCAATAGGCATACTTACACTTGGATGAATCCTAATTCCTGGGGAGATGTTTTGCTAATGGGTTCTTCTGCTGAAATACATTTAACAGATAAAAACTATACTGGAGTTTACGAGCACTTTGGTATAAACGAGCTTAACAGGATTGTTATACAGGATGCCGACCGTAATCTCGATCCCGATACACGGCAGTATGTTAAAGGTTTTTTACGCGGAAAAATCTCCGGGGATATGGAAGAGGTTATTTTTGCTGAAACCGAAAATGACTCTTATAAATTTGTTGCAGTAATTTTAAGCGAAGGCTCCGTTGCAAAAAAAAACGATGGCATTTTACAGACACAAAGCGGCGAGCCGATAGAAATAATTTACTACGATCAGTATACTCCCGATGGAATTAGCAGACTAGTGAAGAAAGAGATTTATACTTATTACCCGGTTGCAGTAATCTCTGATGAA
>CBDUAV010000030.1:0-27831 GCA_965365225.1 uncultured Ignavibacteria bacterium
ACCGTTCATCTGGGGCATAAAAATATCGAGCAGAATAAGATCCACATCTGTTCTTTCCAGCAAGGGCAATACCTCTAGCGGATTTTCCCTGGTTATTACATTTATGTATCCTTCCTGATTTAATAAACCTTTCATTAATTCAAGGTAGGAAGTTTCATCATCTACTACCAGTATAGGATTTCGTTCCAATAAATAACTCTGTTTTTTATCTAATAATTAAAATTAACAAATATTTTTTGCTAATACATATTGTTAATTCGTCAAAATTCGTGCAAACAAATACAATTCTGCATTTGAAGAAAAATTTCCTTCGTTTTCGTAATTTTGCAAACATTTAAATAATAAACTTAACAAAAGGAAGAACGATGACAGCCAACTTAGATATGATAAAAGAAAGATATAGTGATTTCAGGGTAAAAATTGCTCAGACTAGAAAGATTCTGAACAGACCACTTACCTATGCTGAAAAAATTCTTTATCTGCATCTGTTTGAAAATCCAAAAAAAGAATTTAAACGCGGTGTTGATTACGCAGAGCTGTCTCCCGATAGAGTTGCAATGCAGGATGCTACCGCTCAGATGGCTTTACTACAGTTTATGTCAGCCGGAAAAAAAACTACTTCTGTTCCTTCGACAGTTCATTGCGACCATCTTATTCAGGCTCAGGTTGGTGCAAAGGATGACTTACTTCGTGCAAATGAAGAGAATAAAGAAGTCTATGATTTTCTTGAAAGCGTATCCCGTAAATATGGAATCGGATTCTGGAAACCCGGCGCAGGAATTATTCATCAGGTTGTTTTAGAAAATTATGCTTTCCCTGGCGGTATGATGATCGGAACAGATTCTCATACACCAAATGCAGGTGGATTGGGAATGATTGCAATTGGCGTCGGAGGAGCAGATGCAGTTGATGTTATGGCTGGAATGCCTTGGGAACTGAAATGGCCCAAATTGATTGGAGTAAAACTCACCGGCAAATTAAACGGATGGGCTTCTGCAAAAGATGTTATTCTAAAACTTGCAGGAATTTTGTCTGTTAAAGGTGGCACAGGCGCAATTGTAGAATATTTTGGTGAAGGAACTTCATCAATTTCCTGCACAGGCAAGGGTACCATTTGCAATATGGGTGCGGAGATAGGTGCTACAACATCTATTTTTCCTTTTGATGAAAAGATGTCTTCATACTTAAGAATAACAAAACGAGCAGATGTTGCGGCGCTTGCGGAAGGTCTGGCTGATGAATTAAAAGCTGATGACGAAGTATTTGATAATCCCCAAAAGTATTACGATCAGGTGATCGAAATTAATTTAAGTGAGCTTGAACCACATTTGAATGGTCCCTTCACGCCCGATAAAGCGTGGCCTGTTTCGAAAATGAAAGAAGCAGTTGTGCAGGAAAATTATCCCGATAAAATTTCTGTTGCACTGATAGGAAGCTGTACAAATTCCAGCTACGAAGATATTGATCGCTCCGCGAGTATTGCAAAGCAGGCGCTTGCAAAAGGATTAAAAACAAAATCACAGTTTACAATTACGCCGGGTTCTGAGCAGGTCAGAGCTACTATTGAACGTGACGGGCAGTTAAAAATATTATCAGATATGGGCGGATTAATTTTAGCGAACGCCTGCGGTCCCTGTATTGGAATGT
The DNA here is from genome assembly GCA_965365225.1 of uncultured Ignavibacteria bacterium. Taxonomy (GTDB): domain Bacteria; phylum Bacteroidota; class Ignavibacteria; order Ignavibacteriales; family Ignavibacteriaceae; genus IGN2. Next base: position 1,648 of record CBDUAV010000030.1, read on the forward strand.
GGAAAAGAATGGATATAAAAACCGGTGAAAAAAATACAATTGTCACTTCGTTCAACAGAAACTTTGCAAAACGCAATGACGGAAATCCAGAAACACTGGCGTTCGTTGCTTCACCGGAACTTACAACTGCACTTGCGCTTGCCGGAAGCTTATCGTTCAATCCAATTACAGATGAACTTGAAAATGAAAAGGGAGAAAAAGTGAAATTGGATCCACCAATGGGAGAGGAACTTCCACCAAAAGGATTTGATGAAGGCAGCAGTGGATTTATAGCTCCTGCAAAAGATGGAGCTTCTGTTGAAATAAAAGTTAATCCGGAAAGTGAGCGGTTGCAGCTTTTATCTCCATTTGAAAAATGGGATGGAAAAGATTTTGTCGATTTACCTGTGCTGCTAAAGGCAAAAGGAAAATGTACAACAGATCATATTTCAATGGCCGGTCCATGGTTAAGATTCAGAGGGCACTTAGATAATATCTCAAACAATATGTTTCTCGGCGCAATAAATTTTTATACAGGTGATCCAGGTAAGACTAAAAATGTTTTTACAGGTGAAACAAAACAGGTGCAGGAAGTAGCACGTGAATATAAGGCTGAGGGAATTGGATGGGTTGTTGTTGGCGATGAAAATTACGGGGAAGGATCTTCACGCGAGCATGCCGCAATGGAGCCGAGATTCTTAGGCGGTAAAGCGATAATTGTAAAAAGCTTTGCACGTATTCACGAAACGAATTTAAAGAAGCAGGGAATGCTGCCGCTTACTTTTGCTGATCCAAACGATTACGATAAAATAAAAGAAGATGATAAAGTTGATTTGATTGTTACTGAGCTTAAACCTGATATGCCTCTTAAAATGATAGTTAAGCACAGCGATGGCAGTAAAGATGATGTAATGCTAAATCACACAATGAATGAAGCGCAGATTAAATGGTTTAAAGCCGGTAGTGCATTGAATTTGATTGCGGAAAAGAATAGGTAATTAGTCCTTTATCTCGTTTGCGTATAATTGTTCGCAAAGAAAAGAAAGTGTTTCTTTTTCTTTTTTGTTAAGAGTGGAAGAATAATTCGATATAAAATTATCAACTTTGGGATTGATCTTTTTTAAAAGGTTGATCCCCTTTTTTGTGATCCTTGCAAGTGAAAGACGCCTGTCCTCTTCTGAATTAAATCTTTCGACTAATCCTTCCCTGATTAATCGGTCTATTAACCGAGTTACATCGGGTGATGGTTCTACCATTCTGCTTATTATTTCACCTCTGGGGTAACCGTTTGGATGCGCACCCTTAAGAATTCTTAACACATTAAACTGTGCTAATGTAATCTCATAATTTCCGCAAAGTGCATCCACTTTTGAGCGTAAATAATTTGATGCAATAAATAAATTAAGTATTGCTTCTTCTTCAACACTTTTAAATTTTTGCTGCTTTAACCGTTTTTTTATTATTTCGCCCATAACATTTTACATATTACAAAATAACCGTATGCAATTATATAGCCTGTTTACCGAAATCTCAACAACTAAATTCACACTGTAAAATTTTTTAATCGACCGGCATTGTGATTTTACGTAAAAAATTGAGTATAGCTTAAAGTCGTGCATATTCCTATTTTCGTGTGTATCGCTAATTATTAATCAAAATAAAGCACTGAATGACATTTTTAAACCCGGCAATTTTATTTGGTTTGATTGCAGCATCCATACCGATTCTTATTCATTTATTCAACCTTCGCAAGCTGAAAAAAATTGAATTCAGCACACTTCAGTTTCTAAAAGAACTTCAAAAGAATAAAATTCGAAAAATAAAATTAAAACAATGGCTGCTGCTTGCACTAAGAGTTTTAATTATTCTATTAATTGTAACTGCGTTTGCCAGACCAACACTCGAAGGTATTTCAATTGGCGGAACAACTTCGGCAGCAAAAACAACTGCAGTTTTTATTCTGGATGATACGTTCAGCATGTCTGTAATTGATCAGCAGGGATCTTATTTTAACAACGCAAAACAAACAATCAAAGAAATTGTAAATCAACTGCAGGAAGGTGATGAAGCTGCAATTATTTTAATTTCGCAGCAGCCGGAGGAAATAAATCTTACAACAAATTTAGAAAGATTTATTAATGAGATTGATGATATTCCAATTTCGTATATAAGCACTGAACTAAACAATGCCATTATTAAAGCTGCAGAAGTTGTGGGGGAATCACAAAATTTTAATAAGGAAATTTATCTTTTAACGGATTTTCAAAAAGGAAGGTTGGTTTCACCGGAAAACGTTACCAATCTTAATGAGCTTCTGAACGAGCAGGTTCGTTTTTATGCATTTGATTATTCCGGAAAGGAAATATTAAATACGGGAATTTCTAATTTAAAGTTGAACACACAAATATTCGAAAAAAATAAACCGGTAAAATTTGAAGCAGAAGTAACAAATTATTCATCCACGCCTGTGAATAATCTTGTAGTATCATTATTTATTGAAGGTGAAAGATCTGCACAGCAAAGTTTAAATTTAAATTCCGGAGAAACTAAAACTGCATCTCTCGAAGCACCGGCAAAAGGCACTGGATTAATTAAAGCTTACGTAGAATTGGAAGAAGATGACATTCTGCAGGACAATAAAAGATATACTTCAATTTATATTCCAGAGAAAATAGAAGTGTTAATACTTTCCGATGAAATTGAAAAAAGCAGATTTATAAATTTAGCATTGCAATCCGCCGCCATAAATGGATTTATCGAAATAACAACTAAAAACATCAATCAGGCTGGTGCGGCTCAATTTAAAAATTATAATGTAATAATTATTAGCAGCAGCAGTTTTAATTCTATCAGCGACAAGCTGCAGGATTTTTTAAGTGCAGGAAAAGGTCTTGTAATTTTTCCTTCTTCAACGGGCACAGCGGAAGCTTTTAGTTCATCGCTAACTGGGTTGGACCTTCCAAGCTCAGGGGGACTTAATACAGCTGAAAATAATCAGTCGATTGAATTTGATGAAATAGATTTTAATCATCCTTTGTTTGAAAATATTTTTCTTGAAAAACAAAAAAAGCAAATAGAGTCTCCATCAATAAATATTTATCATAAAATAAAGGTCTTGGGAACTGGTAAAAGCATTATAAAATTGATTGACGGAAGCTCTTTTTTAAGTGAGTATGCTGCAAACGGAGGCAAAGTATTATTATTTAATTCTTCGGCTGATCTAAAGTGGAATGACTTTCCATTAAAAAGTATTTTTGCGCCTCTACTAAACAAAATTGTGTTATATATATCTGCAAATAAATCTGTAAATGAAGAGCAGTTTGCGGGTGAAAAAATTAATGCGAATATTTCAAATAGAATACTGCCACAGTTAAAAATTTTAAGACCAGATGATAAAGAAGATTTAGTTAATCTAAACGAATATATTTCCCCAAACTTTTTTACATATAGTTCCTCAGAACAGGTTGGAATTTATAAATTCTTTTCAGGCGATAAATTAATAAACAGTGTAAGTGTTAATATTAATCCGCTCGAATCTGTTGTTGGGCACTATTCGGAAAATGAATTTGAAAATTATCTTGATGAAATTAAGTTTAAAGGTTCCTTCTTAATGATTGATAAAGATGAAAATCCTGTTGAGCAGATCTTACAGGCACGATTTGGCTCCGAGCTGTGGCGATATTTTTTAATTGCAGCGCTAATCATTGCATTAATTGAAATGACGGTTGCGAGAAATGCAAAGAAGGAAATAACAGGATTAAAACCCAGTGCATGATTGTATGTGTGCTTAACTGTATGGACTTTAGCATACAAAAATATAACCATACAACCATACATTCATGCTTTTATTTTTGTATAAATAATTTTAGAAGAGGTACGATTTCTAATTGATTGAATTTTCAAATAAAAATACAGAACGTGCAATGCTTGTTGCACTTCAAACCAGAAGACAAAGCAGGGAATTGGTTGAAGAACATCTTTCCGAGCTTGAAGAACTTTCTGATACTGCTGGTGCTGATTCTATTTTTAAAATAATTCAAACTAAAACCAGCATTGATCCAACTTATTACATAGGCAAAGGTAAGACAGAAGAACTAGCAATGCTGATTGAGCTGAATGATATAAGTCTTGTAATATTTGACGATGATCTTACGCCTGTTCAGGTTAGGAATCTAGAAAAATTATTTAACCGAAAAATTGTGGATCGCAGTGGATTGATACTTGATATTTTTGCGTCTCGTGCAAAAACCCGTGAAGCAAAAACTCAGGTTGAGCTTGCTCAGCTTGAATATATGCTTCCAAGATTAACTCGTGCCTGGACTCATCTTTCAAAACAGTACGGCGGAATCGGAACAAAAGGTCCCGGCGAAACACAGATTGAAACCGACAGAAGAATGATACGGACACGCATAAGTCATTTGAAAACCAAACTAAAAGAAATAGAATCTCAGCGACAAACACAGAGTAAAGGTAGAAAGGATTTTGTAAGAATCTCAATCGCTGGTTATACCAATGCAGGTAAATCCACATTATTCAATCTTCTTGCTAAAGCAGATGTTTTTGCAGAGGATAAACTTTTTGCTACTCTTGATTCAACTACACGCTCGCTCAATCTAGATCCCAAGCAAAAAATTCTAATAAGTGACACAGTTGGATTTATTAGAAAACTGCCGCCTAATTTAGTTGCTTCTTTCAAGAGCACCTTAAATGAAGTTAGAGACGCAGATATTATTCTTCACATAATTGATTTATCTCATCCATACTATGAAGATCATCTTAAAGTTGTTGAAGAAACACTTAAAGAATTTGGAAGCGAGCACAAAAAAGAGATTAAAGTTTTCAATAAAGTTGACTTGGTAAAAGATAAAAGTAAAATTGAATATGCTAGAAATAATTATCCCGGCAGTGTAATAATTTCTGCACAAAAAGGAATAAACATTACTTCACTAATACAAATGATAGAAAATATAATTGAAGAATCATTTGTTGAAGAAGAAATAACACTTGGAATTGAACAAACAAAATTGGCTTCTCAAATTCACAGTCTCGCAGAAGTAACTTCGGTTAAATATAACCACGATACAGTTTTGTTTAAATACCGTGCGAACAAAGAAAACTCTGAAAAAATTAAGAAGTTTGTTTCAAATTCTTAGTAGTTAACTAATTTTACTCTGAATTATCCTGCTTAATCTTTAATTTTGTGCTCACAATTCATCATCTTATTTTTATCAGCCTAAGGCTGACAGGAAGGAATTAATGTCTATTACATTAAATGGATCAGGATTAACCGTTGAGAAATTAGTCCGGATAGCTCGCAATAAAGAAAAAGTAGAACTCAGCAAAGACTCACTTGAAAGAATAAAAACCTGCCGTGCTATGCTTGAAGAAAAAATTCAGGCACGCGAAATTATGTACGGAGTTAATACTGGCATCGGAGAATTTTCTGAAGTTGTGTTAAGTGATGAACAGGTAAAAGATTTTCAAAAGTATCTTATTTACAATCATGCTGCCGGTATCGGTGAGCCAATGCCAGTTGAATATGTTCGCGGTGCTATGGCTGGAAGAATAAATGTTCATGCACATGGAAACTCAGGCTGCAGGCTTGAAATAACTCAAACACTAGTTGAAATGCTGAACAAGGGAGTTACCCCTGTTGTTTGTGAAAAAGGTTCTGTTGCTGCATGCGGCGATTTAGCTCCGATGTCTCAAATCGCATTACTGATGATGGGTGAAGGCGAAGCATTCTTTAACGGAGAAAGATTGCCGGGGAAAGAAGCGTTAGATAAAGCCGGAATAAAAATCCCCGGATTACAGGCACGCGATGGTCTATCGGTGATCAACGGATCGAATTTTATTACTGCAATTAGTGCATTGCAGCTTTACGATATTAATAATTGGCTTAAGCAGGCTGAAATCGCCTGTGCAATGTCACTCGAAGCATTGCTCGCAAACATGAAACCTTACACCGAAAAGCTCCACGAACTTAGAGGATTCTCCGGTGCAATTAGAAGTGCTAAAGCATTACAAAAATTATTGAACGGCAGCGATTTAATTACAGGTAAACTAAAAGTTAAAGTGCAGGACGCATACTCAATGCGTTCATCTCCGCAGGTTATCGGCACAGCACACGATGCAGTTAGATGGGCAAAAGAGCAGGTTGAAATTGAATTAAATGGAGTTGGCGATAATCCAATTTTTATTCCTGAAGATAAACTTACTTTAACAGGTGCAAACTTTCAGGGCTCACCCATTTCACTTCCAATGGATATGGTTGGAGCTGCTGTTACAATGATATCTGTTTTAAGCGAACGCAGAATGAACAGGTTAAATAATCCTTCTTTAAGTGTTGGGTTGCCGGCGTTCTTAACGAAAGGCGCAGGTATGTTTTCCGGATTAATGCTTAGCCAGTACACTGCTGATATGATGATTGTAGAGCAGCGAATTCTTTCCACACCTGCATCAATTCAATCAATTCCTGCTGCTGCAGATCAGGAAGATTTTGTTTCGATGGGAATGAATACTTCAATTAAGAATGTGCAGATAATTGATAACGCTTATGGAATTCTCGGAATAGAATTTATGGCTGCTGCACAAGCCCTTGATTTTCGGGAGCATAAAACTGGAAATGGTGTTAGTAAAGCAAAAGAAGTTATCAGAAAGCACGTGGAATTTTTAGATGTAGATCGTCCTTTGTATGATGATCATAATAAAATGAAAGCACTTGTAAAATCCTGTGAAATTTTGGAGGCTGTTGAAAAGGAAGTTGGTAGCTTGGAGTAATTTGGAAATGCACTGTTAGCCTGAGCCCGGCGAAGACTGACAAATTGAGGAAGACATACTTCAACGGACTCAGTGTGAAACTAATTGTATTGTCTAATTAACTAGTCAGTCTTTGGGTTTTGTCCCTTCTTTTCCTTCACCAATATTGTTGTAAAAACGCGTTGTGGGGTATGCAAAATCTATATCGTCACATTCATGAAATTCCTTTAAAACATCCTCTAAAATTAATTCTTCAGTACTTCGTCGTTTTCGCGGTTCACACAAAAATCGCATCGTAAGCAACACGCCGCTGTCTTTAATTGTTGTATAAACTATTGGAGTAAGCTTTGAGTAAAATATTAAATATTTTTTTGCAGCTGATTTTATTTGTCTTTCAGCTTCAGCACTTATATGCATTGAGTGTTTGTTTACAACATCGGTTAAAATTTTCTTTGCCTTTTTCCAGTTGCTTTCAAAAGTGACGAGCATTGGAATTTCGTGCCAGATATGATCGAATCCTGCTGTATAGTTAAACTGTGGTTGAGTAAATACAATTCCGTTGGGAACATGTATCACTCTTCCCGTACTTTGATCAGCATCAACCCAGTTGCCAATTTCAATAAGTGAAAACTGAAAAATGCGTATATCAATTACATCTCCGGAAAAATTTCCTATTTGAACTCTATCTCCGACTTTAAATGGTTGCCGAACGAGTATAAAAAACCACGCAACAATATTGACTAAAGGATCCTTTAGTGCAATTGCAATTCCCGCAGAGACCAATCCTAAAAATGTTCCGACTGAACCAATAAATCCTAACCATGTGCTTAATAGAAAAAGAACAATTATAAAAACAGCAATGTAGAGCGAAATTTTTCTCCACTGGTAACGCTGATTTAAATCTGAAAGTTTTGAGACAAATAAACGAAGAAGAATGAAGCGAAGAATTCCAACCAGAATTATTATTGCTATAGATGTAATTATTTTAAACTGTACATCTGGAGAAATACCAATATTATGTAAAACCCATTCTGTCATAAAATTTTTTTTAGTTGATTACTATCTTCTACAAATATAATCTCTAAAAATGAATAAATCTCGTTTATTTTCACTAGTAGCAGAAAATCTGTCTATGGTTTTTTATATTGTATCAGCAGTATAAAATTAACTTGGATTAAAATGGAAATAATATTTTTAATAGTTGGATTAATTATCGGTGCAGTTGCTGTATGGTTTATTGTATCCTTTAAATTTAAAGGTGAAGTGAGCCGTGTTGAAGAGCGAAGTAAAATTCTGGAACAGGATAAAGAAGAAATTGAGGTTAAAATAAAATCTGAAAGACAAACAGTTTTAGATTTAAATTCAAAATTATCTTCTCTCCAATCCGATCACTTAAACCTTCAACAAAAACTTACTGAGCAAAAAGGTGAGGTAGAGGAACTTCAGGAAAAATTCACAAAAGAATTTGAAAATCTTGCAAATAAAATTTTTGAAGAGAAAACCACAAAGTTTTCAGAGCAGAGTAAAACGAATCTAGCGGAAATATTGAATCCACTAAAAGAACGCATTACAGAATTTCAAACAAAAGTTGAAGAAACAAATAAAGATAGTATTAGCCGTACCGCTGCACTGCGTGAACAGCTGCAGACTTTAAAAGATATGAACCAGCAGATGAGCACTGATGCACAAAATCTTGTGAAGGCATTAAAAGGCGACACAAAAACGCAGGGCGACTGGGGTGAAATTCAGCTTGAAAGAATATTAGAAAGATCGGGTTTGCGAAAAGGGGAGGAGTATTCCATTCAGGAAAGTTACACTGTTGATGATGGTAAAAGAAAAAGACCGGATGTGATTGTTAGCCTTCCTGATGACAAGAAAATTATAATTGATTCAAAGCTTTCGCTTGTTAGTTACGAAAGATTTGTTTCAGCCGAAGAGGATGATGAAAGAAGCATTCAATTAAAAGCGTTTATTGAATCTGTAAAAAGGCACATAAAAGATTTAAGCGATAAAAACTACCAATCAATATTTGAAAGCGGCACACTTGATTTTGTTTTGATGTTTATTCCAATCGAACCGGCCTTTTCACTTGCTATCCAATACGGAGAAAATCTTTACGTTGATGCTTATGATAAAAATATTATCATAGTAAGTCCATCCACTTTATTAGCAACACTTCGAACAATTGCAAATATCTGGAAGCAGGAATATCAAAACAGGAATGTAATTGAAATTGCTAAACAATCCGGTGCTCTGTATGATAAGTTTGTTGGATTTATCGAAGATTTGAAAAGCGTTGGTGAAAGAATGGATCAAGCAAAGGGAAGTTATGTAACGGCGATGAACAAATTAGTTGATGGATCCGGTAATCTTGTTCGAAGAGTTGAAAATATTAAAAAGCTTGGTGCAAAAACATCCAAGTCACTTCCGCAATCAATAATTAACAGAGCAATTGAAGATTCAAACGAATAAAGTTCATTCAAACCAAAATTAATAGGAGGCACTATGAAAAAATTAGTTTTTCCATCCTTACTTGCCGCCATTGTTGTTTTTATCTGGACAGCAATATCCTGGATGTTGCTTGGATGGCATGAGATTGATATGAAAGGTATAACCGATATTTCACTTGCTAAAGAAATGCAAACGATAATGACTGAGCCGGGAATTTATATTTATCCTGGCTATTCAGAAACAGGTGACGCACTACCTATGGAGGAATGGCAAGAGTTACGTAAAGCTGGTCCAATGATTCACTTTATGGTTTATGACCCGGCAGGTGCTGAATGGAGTATGGGCTCATCAATGATAAAGAGTTTTATAATAAATTTTATCTCAGCATTTATTGCAGCTGTGCTGTTGATGATGACTCTTGCACAGAATCCATCATTTCTACGCAGAGCAGTTTTTGTTATGTTACTTGGTTTATTTGCTGGTTTTGTCGTTCATTTTATGAACTGGAACTGGTGGAATATGGCAATTGGTTTTACACTTGTTAATGTTATTGATGTTTGTGTGACTTGGTTTCTTGCCGGCTTGGTTTTAGCATGGAGAATAAAACCATAGAATCAAATTTCAGCTGTCACGGTCCACACCGTGACAGCAATGTTAATTTCCAATCTTCAAAATCTCATCCCACTCTTTCTTTGTAACTGGCATCACAGACAGCCTATTTCCTCTTTGGATAAGTTTCATGTCTTTCAGTCTTGGATTTGCTTTTATTTGATTAAGTGTAACGGGATCTTTAAATTCTTTTTTTAGTCTGATATCAACCATAAACCAGGTAGGATTTGCTTCATCTGCTTTTGGATCGAAATGTTTATTTTCTGGATCAAATTGTGTATGATCCGGATAACCTTCTTTTACCACTTCACAATATCCAATAACAGCAAGTGGATCTGCATTGCTGTGATAGAACAGAACACCGTCTCCTTTTTTAATATCGTCGCGGAGAAAATTTCTTGCCTGGTAATTTCTAACCCCATCCCAAAAAGTGGTTTTGTTCTTCGCTTTCTTTAAATCTTCCCAGGAAAATTCATTCGGTTCTGTTTTAAATAACCAATAATTCTTTGCCATCTTAAATGCTCCGTCTGAAATAAAATTTGATTAAAAAGTACATTTTATATTGTATTATGCTTTTATAGATTGATAATGAAATAAAGTGAGAATATATTCCGTCTAAAATTAAAGCACATAATGATTCATTTAAAAATAATGCTGGCGGTTTTTATCTGCAGCATAGCTGCAGCCCAGACAACAGGAAATTTCCAAATTGCACGTTTAAAATATAACGGCGGCGGCGATTGGTACAATGATCCTTCTGCAGAAGTTAATTTGCTTAAATTTATTCAACAGAACACAAATATAAAAGTTGATGCAAAATACAAATTCGTTGAAATTTCATCTGATGAAGTATTCTCTTATCCGTTTTTATTTATGACAGGACATGGTAATGTCGTATTTTCAAAAGATGAAGTCGAAAGACTACGTTCCTATCTGGAAAGTGGAGGTTTTCTTTATATCGATGATGATTACGGTCTGAACGATGCTGTAAGACGTGAAATGAAAAAAGTTTTGCCTGAAAAAGATTTTGTTGAGCTTCCGTTTAATTACGGATTGTATGATGTTTTTTACAATTTTGAAAACGGACCGCCGAAGACGCACGAGCATGATAAAAATCCGCCACAGGGTTTTGGAATATTTTTAGATAATCGTTTGGCTGTTTATTTTACATATGAGTCAAATCCAAGTGATGGCTGGGCGGATGCATCTGTCCATAACGATCCGGAGGAGAAAAGAGAAGAAGCATTAAAATTTGGAACTAACATTGTGATCTGGGCTTTATCGCAATAATACTTATGGGAACAGAATCAAAATATTACAAAGAAATTTTAAACAAGCTCGAAGGAGTCATCAGAAAAGAGCACTTTCAATTTCTGCTTCTTGGTATTCAGGTTTTTGTATTAGCTGTTTTTGCCAATTTTACTTTTTATTCTTTCCTTGAATTAATTGCAAACTTTAATTCAATTGTTAGAACTGTTTTGTTTGTACTCTTCATATTAATTGCGGGGGGACTCTTTATATATTTTATTATTTATCCAATCCTCAGGTACTTCGGATTTTTAAGAAAAGAAAGCTACACTAGTGCGGCAAATGTAGTCGGAAAAAATTTTCCAAATATAAAAGATGATCTTCTCAACTCAATGCAGATAGTTTCCGAAGTGAAGCAAAAATCATTTTACTCATTGGGTTTGATTGATGCTGCATTCAAAAATTTATACAGCCGTGTTAAAGATTTAAACTTCAGTTCAACTGTAAAATTCGAACGTCCAAAAAAAATTCTTCCTTATTTCATCGGGCTGACAGCTTTTTGTATTGCTCTTTTTACCTTTGTTCCCGGAATGACCTCTGCCTCACACAGGTTAATTAATTTCACCCGGGAATTTGTCCCTCCATCAAAGTTTATTATAGAAGTAAATCCGGGGAATAAAGAAATTACCAAAGGGGATGATCTATTAATCTCAGTGAGAATAAACGGTTCAAAACCGGATGATGTGTCTCTCTCAATTCGTAATGAAGAGGAAGCAGATTTTCACGTGCAAAAGCTTACTGAAGACTCAACAGGATTTTATTACTACGCACTCAGTAATGTAAGAAGCTCATTCAGATATTTTGCAGAAGCCGAGGATATCAAAAGCGAGTTATTTGAAATCAGCGTAATTGATCGTCCAATCATTGAATCTCTTGAACTTACGATTAAACCACCCATATATTCACAGATTCCTGAAACAGCACAGAAAGATAATGGAAATATAAATTCACTGATCGGAACAATAGTTGAATTTAAAATATCTTCAAATAAAAATCTAAAAAAAGCCTATCTGGAATTCAGTGATTCTTTAATTATTGATCTATCTGTTGGTGGTGTAAATTCATCCGGTTCGTTTAAAGTCAGGGGGGATACAGATTATAGAATTAAAATAAGCGATGATAACGGTAATTATAATTTAGCACCGATCACTTATAATGTAAGATCTGTTTATGATGCTTATCCATCTATTGAGCTAATTGCTCCAAACAAAAATATTCCGCTTTCAAATGATAACCGTGTGAATCTCATTACAAAAGTTTCTGATGATTTCGGTTTCACAAAACTGCTGCTTCACTACAGATTGTCGGCTTCGCGATACGAACCTCCAGAAACTGAATTCAGTTCGATTGAAATTCCTCTAAGGAATAATCTTACTGAAGCTGATGTAAATTATATTTGGAATCTTACATCGCTAACACTCGGAGTGAATGATGTAGTAACGTATTATATTGAAATTTTTGATAACGATAATATAAGCGGACCGAAATCTGCTAAGACATCATATTATACTGTAAGAGTTCCTTCGCTCGATGAAATATTAAATGACGCGGATCAAATTCACGCACAAACAGAATCTGAGCTTGAAAAAACATTAAAAGAAGCTGAACAATTGAAAAAGACTTTGGAACAAATTGATCAGGAATTAAAAGTCGATGATCAAAAACTTACGTGGGAAGAAAAAGAAAAGATTGAAAATGCGTTGGAAAAATTTCAGGAACTTCAGGAAAAAGTTAATGATATAAACGATCAGCTTGGTGATATGAAACAAAATTTGCAGGAGAATAATTTACTTTCTGAAGAAACACTTCAAAAATACATGGAACTGCAGGAGCTGATGGATGAATTAACAAGCGAAGAAATGAAACGTGCAATGGAACAACTTCAAAATTTACTTAAGGATATGAACAGGAATATGACGCAGGATGCACTTGAAAATTTTAAAATTGATGAAGAAAGATTTCAAAAAAGTATTGAGCGAACGCTGAATTTATTAAAACGAATTCAAATTGAACAAAAAGTTGATGAATTAGTAAAACGAACAGAACAGCTAACAAAGGAACAGGAAAATTTACAAGAGCAAACAGAACAATCGGATCCTGCAGATAAAACCAATAATGAAAATTTGTCCGAGCAGCAGGATAAACTTTCCGATGATTTAAATCGTTTGCAGCAGGAAATGGAAAATCTTGAAGAGAAAATGAGTGAGCTCGATGATATGCCGCTTGAAGAATTGCAAAAAATGATGGAAGAATTTAATAAGCAGCAAAACCAGGAGCTGTCAAAAGAAGCATCAAAAAATTTGCAGCAGAATCAGAAGCAGAAAGCAATGAATCAGCAGAAGAAGTTATCTCAAAATATGAATCAAATGAATCAGATGATGCAGCAGATGAAAGATGCAATGCAGCAGCAGAATCAAATGCAGACTTTTACCGAAATGATGCAGATATTAGATAACCTAATATCACTATCTAAAAAGCAAGAAGAACTAAAAAATGAAACGGAAAAAAAGGACGCAAATTCTCCACAGCTAAATGATCTTGCACAGAAGCAAAAAAATCTTAGTAACAATCTGCAAAATCTATTAAAGCAAATGTCTGATCTTTCGCAAAAAACTTTTGCCATTACACCGGAAATGGGTAAGTCAATTGGTGAGGCAATGGAACAAATGGAAATGGCAATTCAATCAATGCAAAATAGGAATGGATCATTTTCAGCAATACAACAAACTGAGGCAATGAAATCATTAAACGAATCTGCGATGATGCTGAAAAGTTCAATGGAAGCAATGATGCAGGGTGGGAGTGGTGGTGGAATGATGTCCTTAATACAACAGCTTCAGCAGCTTTCCGGACAGCAAATGAATTTAAATAATCTTACGCAGATGCTGCAAAAAATGCAGCAGGGCGGATTGAATCCACAGCAGCAAATTGAACTGCAAAGATTATCTCAACAGCAGGAGATGATTGGTAAATCATTGGCACAGCTAAATCAGGAAGCTAAACTTTCCGGGCAATCATCAAAACTGCCGGGTGATCTGAATGACATTGTTAAGCGAATGCAAGAGGTTATAACAGATATGAACACGGAAAAACTGGATGATGATCTTATTCAGAAACAGGAAAATATTTTATCCAAAATGCTTGATGCTCAAAGATCAATTAATGAAAGAGATTTCGAAAAAGAACGAAAATCCCAAACTGGACAAACTGTTTTAAGGGATTCGCCCGCTGATTTAAATTTATCCAATGAGAATGCATTAAATAAGCTGAAAGATGAATTGAACAAATCCGTAAAAGAAGGTTACTCAAGAGACTATGAAGAGTTGATCAGAAGATATTATGAAGCACTACAGTTAGAGAAGATAAAAAATTAACATTTGCTTTTTCTTTAAAAAATAACCTGGTTCAAACTTTTTTTAATCATCCCTAAAAAATCCTTTATTTAGATTTTTATCCAATTAAAGTTAAATTTAAATCTGTATTTTTTTGAGAATATAAGATTTCGAAAATGTTTGATTTAATTGAAAATACACTTCAGATCATATCAAAAATAAGCTCAAGCAAATGTAGTTATTTGCTTCAGGTTAAAAGTGATGGCTTTAAAGTGCTTACTATTTGGGGTGCCAATCCTGAAGAGTTCGATCTTGTTAATGACTATTTGTTTAACCTGAAAAAAAAAGAAGAACTAGATTGTGATTCTGTGAAGCTGACCAGTCTTTTGAAAGAAAAATCTTACCGTTCCTGCTTTCTCAAAGATCTCATTTTAGATAACGAAAAAAATCAAGCTGTTTATATTTTACTTTTCGCAGAAGAAGCAGATAAATTTAATAATGAATGTATAAATAATATTATGTCCGTGCTGCCAATTTTAAGTCGACAAGTTAAAAAGTGGCTTGAGCAAAATGAATTCGAAAATCCACACAGCGCTCTTATGATTAATAATAATTCTGAAGCACTTTTGAATGGAAATGGATTACTGAATAACTGGGAAGAAAATTTTAATCGTTTAATAGAAACCTCGCCTGATTTAATTTTCATTTTAGATAGAGAAGGGAAGTTTCTTTTAATTAATAAATCGGGATTGGAACTGCTGGAATATTCAACAGTAAATTTAAAAGGCAAACACTTTACAGAAATTGTGGATCCGGAATACTATACAAAGATTTCAAATTTATTTAATGAAGCCTTAGTAAAAAAAACAACTGTAAATTTTGAAGTTTCGCTTTTATCGAAATATGAAATTGCAATTCCGATAGAAATAAATAGTCGTGTAGTTACAAAAGATAACACTGTAATTGGAATGATTGGAATTGGAAGAAATATTGGGGAGCAAAAAAAATATGAAGTTGAACTTAATAAACTAAAACCAAAAATTTTAGAAGCCAAAAGGTTAATTAAAATTGAACGAACCCGGGCTCAGCAAAAAAAATCTTTAATTGAAGAACTTAACAGACTAAGGCAAGAATTTGTTTCCAATATTTCTCATGAGTTCAGAACCCCACTTGCATCTATTATTGGATTTTCTGAAACAATCGAATCCGACCCGGATCTTCCTCAGGAAATGAAAAAAGAATTTAACAACATTATTTTAAACGAAGGTAAACGATTAGCTAAGCTCATCAATAACATTCTTAATCTATCGAAATTTGAAATCTCGGGTATAAAATTAAAGCGCAATACTTTTAATGCAATAGATCTTTTAAAAGAAGCAGCAGAAACAAATAAAGATTTTGCAGCCCAAAAAAATATTACCTTAACATTCGAAGGTCCAAAGGAAGAAATTTCAATTGAAGCTGATAATGAACGGTTATACCAAGCAATAAATGCATTGATAAATAACGCCATCAAGTTTACAGATGAATACGGAAGGGTTAAAATAATTGTTAATAATCTTTTTAGAGAGATTGAAATAATTATCAGTGATACCGGCATCGGGATACCAGAAAAGGACTTACCTTATATTTTTCAGAGATTTTACAGGGTCAGCAGACCAGGCTTTGATTTACCCGGTGCGGGAGTTGGCTTGGTTTTTGTGAAACAAATGATTGATTTGCATAAAGGCTTGATTACAGTTCAAAGCGATGTAGGAAGCGGCACAACTTTTATGGTAAAATTGCCAAAAACAAGTAAAATTGAAAAAAACTGAGGTATTTCTTGAGCAATAAGATTATTTACATAGTTGATGACGAGCAATCAATCTCTAAATTACTTTCCTTTTGGGTAAAAGATAAATGGGGTTACAATGCTGAGGTCTTTTCTAACAGCGAATCCATGCTGAAAAGGATTAATGCTAAACCCGACCTGATACTTTTAGATATTATGCTGCCAGGTTTGGATGGTATTGAAACTTTGAAAAGAATTAGACAAATGGATGAGAACCTTCCCGTGATTATGCTTTCGGCGCAGGGTAGTATTGAAGTTGCAGTTGAATCTTTAAGATACGGGGCATACGATTATTTTTCAAAACCAATTGATCAGCAAAAACTTGAACTTGCAATAAAAAATGCAATTAAGAATTACGATCTTCAGAAAGAACTTCAAAATCTTAAGGAAAATGTTCGCAAGGAATACAGCTTTGATAACATAATTACTGCTGACGGAAAAATGCAGGATGTATTTAAACTTGTTAGTAAGGTTTTGGATAACGATATCTCTGTACTAATTTATGGTGAAAGCGGAACAGGAAAAGAATTAATTGCACGGGCAATTCATTACAACGGTAAAAGAAAAGATAAACCATTTGTTGTTGTTAATTGTGCTTCCATTCCCAGGGAACTATTAGAGAGTGAACTTTTCGGACATGAAAAAGGATCATTCACAGGTGCGCATCAGCGCAAGCTTGGAAAATTTGAACTTGCAAAAGACGGAACAATATTTTTAGATGAAGTTGGCGAACTTGAAATGCTTTTGCAGGCAAAACTTCTGCGTGTAATTCAGAACAAAGAATTTGAACGCGTTGGCGGAACAGAATTAATAAAAACTAATGTTAGAATTATTTCTGCAACCAACAGGGATTTAAAAACTGCAGTAGAAACTAAAGAGTTCCGCGAGGATTTATATTATCGTCTAAACTCATTCCCTATTTTTATTCCTCCTTTAAGACAAAGAAGGTCCGATATTCTAGTTTTAGCCGAGCATTTTATAGAGGAGTTTAACCTGAAATTGGGTAAAAAAATGAACGGCTTTACGAAGAAAGCTTTAAAATTGATTTATGAATATGATTGGCCTGGCAACATACGCGAAATGGAAAATACTATTGAACGATGCTTAATTATTTCCGATAAAGAAATTATTGATATTGATGAACTGCCACAACACATTAGAGCAGCTGATAAATCAGGGTTCTTTGATCAACCTGGGACTATTTTTACTGATGAGAATATTGTCCCATTTGAAAAAATAAAAGAAGAAGCAATAAGGCACGCGCTTAGAGTTACAAAAGGAAATATAGTAGAAGCAGCTAAAAGATTGCAGCTTGGAAGAGCTACAATATACAGGCTTATGGAAAAATACACTATTGAAAATCGGTCTTTTGAATAATCATTTAAATACTCCTTGGGATAATTAATATGGATTTTGAAAGAACCACAAATAACAAAGTTGTTGTACTTAATGTAAATCTTGTTCGGGCAACACTTAAAGAAGCTGAAGAATTTAAATCCCAGCTAATGGAAGAGATAGGAAATGGAAATAAAAAAATTGTAGTTAACTTATCACGCTGTGAATTTATTGATTCGACTTTTCTCGGCAGTCTAGTGGTTACTTTAAAAAAGGTAACCAGCATTGGAGGAGATCTAAGATTGGTCGGGTTTCAGCCGGCTGTTAGCTCTATGTTTGAACTTACACGAATGTACAGAGTTTTTGAGAGTTTTAAAACACCGGAAGAAGCAGTTAAAAGTTTTGTGTAGATTGAACCGAGTTTTCGGTTTTTGATTGTCGAGGTTATCAGATGGTTTTAGTAAAAATATTTTGAATGAAAAAAGAAAAATGTATCCCCGAATAATATGTTTGCAGATGATAAAAAAACTATACTTGTTATTGATGATGATATTACCATCCGCAAGCTGTTATCCCACCATCTAATTCTGAACAATTATAAAGTTTTACAAGCTCAAGATACTGATGAAGGTTTTAATTTCTTAAATTCAAACCAAGTAGACCTTGTACTATGCGATGTGAATCTTGGCGAGATGGATGGGTTTACATTCTGCGAAAAAGTCCGTGAAAATATCCAGCACAAATTTACTCCTTTTGTATTTGTAACCGCAAAAAATTCACTTGAAGATAAAACAAAGGCACTGGATGTTGGCGGTGATGATTTTATTACAAAGCCCTTTAACGTTCAGGAATTAATAATCAAAGTAAAAACTTTGATAAGACGATTTGAAATCCATAAAATTTATGGTGTTGAGAAAAAATTTGATGAATCCTTCGATGATGACAACACAACAGCTAAAATTGCTTTAATTGATGATGATGAAACAATTGCACAATTATTTCAATACAATCTGAGTAAGGCAGGCTTTGATTGTAAAGTGGCTTATAATGCTGATGAAGGTTACAAGCTGATAAAGTCTTTTATGCCTGATGTCATCATATCTGATATAATGATGCCCAAAACAGATGGCTTCCAATTAAGAAAAATGATTTTAGAAGATTCTATTATTTCTTCAATTCCATTTATTTTTTTAACGGCTAAAGGTAATGAGCAAGATATTTTAGACGGATACAATTTAGAAATTACTGACTACATAGTTAAAACTGCCGGACCAAAAGTTATTGTAGCTAAAGTAACAGCGATTATTAAAAGCCTAAATAAGACGCGAAAAAAAATTGTTGATGAATTACATTATGCTGCTGATTCTATTAGAGCAAAAGTTGTTCCTACTTCTAAACCCGAGTTTAATAATTTTAAAATTGAACATTGGCATGTGCCGTTTGCAGGAGTACCAGGTGGCGATTTTATAGATTACATTCCACTTACTGAAAGTAATCTTGCAATAATTTTAGGCGATGTGATGGGTAAAAAATGGGGTGCCTGGTATTTTGCTTTTGCCTATGCGGGATATGTTCGCAGTGCAGTTAGAAGTGTTTTTGAATACGACGTTGTCACTTCCCCGGGCTCCATTTTAAAAAAGGTAAATCATTCAATCTACCAGGATTCAAAAATATCCGAAGTATTTACAACTTTGTCCGTAATTCTTTTGGATAGTAAAAACATGGTTTTAAAATATTCTGGTGCAGGTGATTTGCCAATCATCTACAAAAAAGCAAATGAATCTAATTCTTCCAAAATTCATTCTGAAGGAATGCTGCTTGGATTTTCTGAAGACTCAGACTACGAGGATATTGAAATTAAAATGAATCCGGGTGATTGTGCTGTTCTAATTTCAGACGGAATTATAGAAACTACAAACGAAAAAAAAGAACAGTTTGGAACTGCAAGACTTGTAAATTTGATTAGCAGTATTGATGCGGAAATTTCTGTCGTGGAGAAGATAAAGGGAACAGTTTCGGATTTTTCAAAAGGTAAATTTGAAGATGATATTAGTTTAATTTCAATTCAATCTGCAAAGTAAATCTCTTCACTAACCTTTCATTTCATTTGGAACCACGTTTTAATTTCTTTAAAATCAAATAGACTTGATCCAAATAAAAGCAGATTAATTCCCAAACTACTTATTAGCTAATCTATTAAATCATAGTAACTTAATACGAATTTATAAAGTAATTTTGAAGTTAATACGCTAAACCATTATATTTATAATGTAAACTAAGAAAATATTGTAATAGAAGGTTGTTATGAAAGGTGTAACTTTCCCAAACTTTGGTATAAATCAAAGAAAAAACTCATTTTTTAGATTGTTTTCAACTTATCTTTTAATGCCTTTCAGGTCCGGACTTTTCGGGTTTGCAATGTTCTTCACTGCCTTATTATTAGTTAAAACATTTCTTTTTTTAATAAGTAATCAGAATTATTTTATTGTTAATGTTAGCGATGTTGCACTCTCATTAATTGGTTTTGCATCGTTTTATTTTGTAAGAATTTTTAAGAATATTAAAAATGGTAAGTAACTAATCTGTTTGAAGTTTTTTCAAGGACTTTCGGTTGCCTGAAGTTTTTCTGCCCTGTCTGCCATCTTTAATTGTTCGATAAGCTCACCAAGTTGTCCTTCAACAATGTTAGCAAGATTATAAAGTGTTAATCCAATTCTGTGATCTGTAACACGGTTTTGTGGAAAATTATAAGTTCTGATTTTATCACTCCTATCTCCGCTTCTAACCATTAATTTACGCTGGGCCGAAATCTCTTCGCTTTTCTTTTTAAGTTCAGCATCGTATAAACGTGCGCGCAAAACCTTCATAGCTTTTTGTCTGTTTTTTAATTGCGATCTTTCATCCTGGCATTGAACCACAATTCCTGTTGGCAAGTGAGTAATACGCACAGCAGTTTCAACTTTATTTACATTTTGTCCACCAGCTCCACCAGCTCGGTAAATATCAATTTTCAAATCGCTTGGATTTATATCAATTTGAACATCTTCTGCTTCAGGTAGGACAGCAACAGATGCAGCAGAAGTATGTACTCTTCCGCTGGTTTCAGTTTCAGGAACGCGCTGAACTCTGTGCACTCCACTCTCAAATTTTAACTCTCCGAAAACCTGACTGCCGCTAACTGTAAATATTGCCTCTTTAATTCCACCTAAACCTGTATCATTAACATCAATAAATTCAGTTTTCCATCCTTTTGTTTCAGCATAACGTGTGTACATTCTTAACAAATCACCAGCAAAGAGAGCAGCTTCTTCACCACCAGTGCCGGCTCGAATTTCCATAATTACATCTTTAGTGTCATTCGGATCTTTTGGAAGTAAAATAATTTTAATTTCCTCTTCAAGCCTTTCCTTTTTTTCCTTTAGCTCCTCCAGCTCTGTTTCAGCAAGCTCAACCAATTCTTTGTCACTGCTTGAATTAATTATTTCTTGGTTGCCATCAATATCTTTTAGAATGTTTTTATATTTGTCGTAAACCGATACAATTTCCTCAAGTTCGCTTCTTTCCCTATTAAGGCTTATTAACTTTTGCCGATCATTTGCAAATTCTGTTGTTGATAAAAGATTGCAAATATTATCGTATTTGTCTTTTATTTTTTCTAATTTCTCTGCTAAATTCATACTATTATCTTAAAAAATTGTGTGCAAATATAAATAACCACGTTGTTAAATTCTAAGCGAGATGTTAATAATTTGAAAGCAAACAAATGATAGACATTCAAAAGATAAATGAACATTTTAAAATAACCTTTACAATTTTTCTTGCATTGTTGACGGGAATGATATTCGTTTTTGCCATTTCGCTCTGGCTCGTACAGGGAGATGAATTTGTGCCGAATACCGATATGGATAATGTGCTTCAAATAATAATACCGCTGGCGGGACTAACAATGATGTTCGTTTCAAGAATCATTTATAAAAATCAGGTAGCAAAAATTGATATAAGTATTGACCTGCTTCATAAATTAAATTTTTACAGAACTTTTAAAATAATTTCCTTTGCTTTAATAGAAGGTGCAGGATTTTTAGCTTTAGTTGGATTCATGATCACTGCAAATTATCTGTACGTTTTTGTATTTGTTTTTCTTATCGGATTTTTATTTATGATAAGACCATCACGAGAAGGATTTGTTAACGATTTCAAAATATCAGCAGATGATGCAGAAAATATAATCAGGAGAAAAATCTAAATTTAAACTGAACAATATTTATTTAATTTTTGTTATAGATAAAAAATGATTGAATAGAAGATGAAAAAATTTGACATTCCAGTTCATTACAGAAGTTCTTTTATCACTCAAATCAAAAACAGCAGAAAAACAGAAGACCCAAGGAAAAAAGATTTCAGTCCAACTGTTTTAGATTTTGGCCCGGTAAAATTTCATTTAGCGCGCCATTTTGGTTTTTGTTTCGGAGTTGAAAATGCAATTGAAATTGCATACAAAACCATCGAAGAAAACCCAGGCAAAAGAATATTTTTATTAAGTGAGATGATTCATAATCCTGCTGTGAATGATGATCTTATTAGCATGGGTGTTAGATTTATAATGGATACTGACGGAACACAGCTTGTAGCCTGGGAAGAAATAACTCCTAAAGATATTGTTATAATACCTGCCTTTGGAACCACATTGGAAATTGAAAAGAAGTTAAACAAACTTGGAATTGATCCCTACAAGTATGATACTACTTGTCCTTTTGTCGAAAAAGTCTGGAACCGATCATCTGAGTTGGGAGAAGCAGGTTATAGTGTAATTATTCATGGTAAGCATTACCACGAAGAAACAAGAGCAACCTTTTCTCATAGTATAAGGAGTTCTCCATCTTTAATTGTTCGTGATATTGAAGAAGCAAAATTTCTTGCAGATTACATTCTTGAAGAAAAAACCACACAGGAATTCAATGAGTTCTTTAAAGGAAAATTTTCTGAAGATTTTGATGCTGAAAACGATGTAGTTAAAGTTGGCGTTGTGAATCAAACTACGATGCTTGCAACTGAAACTCAGGAAATAGCAGATCTTTTAAAAGAAACCATGATTAAAAAGTACGGTGTTGAAAATTTGAAAGATCACTTTGCAGATACACGCGATACACTTTGCTACGCTACAAACGATAATCAGGATGCAACTTACGGGCTGCTGGAAGAACTTGCTGATTTTGCAGTTGTCATTGGCGGATATAACAGCTCTAACACTGGACACATTGCAAAGCTTTGCGAGCAGGAAATACGTACTTACTTTATTTCATCTCCCGAAAAAATAATTTCTGATAATGAAATAAGACATTTTGATTTAAATAATAAAAGTGAAAAAACAACAATCGGTTTTTTGCCAGATAAATATCCTGTTGAGATATTAATTACAAGCGGTGCTTCGTGCCCTGATGCAGTTGTAGAAGCGGTTATTTACAGGATTATATCCTTGTTTGAAAATGTAAAAGATGTTGATGTTGTAGTAAATGAAGTTCTCGAACGGATTTAAACTAACTGCTTATTATTTTATTATTCCTTTTTTGAGCCTCTAAAATTTCATCAAACAATTTTTTGAATAAAATTTCAACAGTTAATATTTCGTTTATTAATCCGGAACCCTGACCTGCTTCCAGCTCACCTTCTGTTTCATCCCCTTCAAAAATTCCTAACCTTTCCCTTTTTTTACCAAGCAGCTCTTTTAATTTCTCTTCATCCCACCCAGCCTTTTCTGCTTTTACTGCACGAAAGGCAAAATCATTTTTTAGCATTCGTACCAAACCGATTTTACTAAAAGCTAACACAGTCCCATCATCAGCTGCTTCACTAACTTTATTCTTATAAGTTTGATGAGCTGATGACTCAACAGTTGCGGCAAACCGTGTCCCTATTTGAACTCCTTCTGCGCCAAGAGATAAAGCAGCTAAAACTCCTCTTCCATCGGCAATTCCACCAGCAGCAGCAACTGGAATTTTTAGTGCATCAACTAATTGGGGAATTAAAGCCATAGTGGTTGTTTCATCAGCACCATTGTGTCCTCCGGCTTCAACACCTTCTCCAACAACGGCATCGCAGCCAACCTCCTGTGCCTTCAATGCAAACTTTATTGATGGAACAACGTGAACAACTTTTATATTGTTATTTTTTAACAAATCAATAAATTTACCCGGATGACCTGCAGACGAAAAAACAATTTTTACTCTTTCTTCAACCACTACTTTTACAAGTTGGTCTGCATCGCCTCTTAACAATGGGATATTTACACCAAAAGGTTTATCAGTAGCTTTAAAACAATCACGAATGTGTTCACGCAACAGATCAGGTTTCATTGAACCTGAACCGATTAATCCCAAACCTCCGTTATTCGAGACAGCGGATGCCAGTTTCCAACCGGAAACCCAAACCATTCCTGCCTGTATTATTGGATATTCTATATTAAAAAGCTCCGTAATCCTTGTTTTAATTTTTATCATTTTCTCATAAAAATAATTGAAAAAAATAAATTCAACTTCCAGAATTTACATAAAGCTGTAGTTAATTGAATCAGAAATTAAATTTATATGCAAAATTCATCCCTAATTATTAGCATAGTTTTTGAAAAACCTCTGAAATTAAAAATGATTCAACAGGAAAAACTATGCGGCTGGATGTTCTCTTAAATAGTAAGGATTTTAATAAATACACCGCTTCTGCAATCAAGTTCTGGTCAAAAAAGAAAAAGAGAAAATTTAACCAGATTGATGTATTTCTCTACGCGGGATTATTTTTTGTTCTTTTATTTTATTTATTAGGAAATGATTTGTCCTTAAACTGGATTGACTTTATTACAGGCTTTGTTGTAGGCACGATTTTACTTTTAATGGTGTTTAATGAGCAGAAGAAAATTCTTGAACCAAAAGAAAATGGTTTCGTTTTTGGACCTACAGTTTATGAATTTACTGATGGAGGAATAAGAATAATAAAGGACAATAACGAATCCTTGACACGATGGGATACTGTTGAGAAAGTTTTCGACGCAAAAGAATATTTTTACATTTTTATTGATCATAATTTAGCATACATAATTCCTAAGAGAACATTTCTTTCTCCTGAAAAGATGAATGAATTTGTTTCAATATTAAATCAATTTATCCCCGGCAAAGTTCTACACAAATAGTTTTAGACCACTTTAATTCAGTAGATTTTCTCTTGTGATTCAAAACCCCTTTGGCTAAGTTTGTAAGCCTTATTCTGAGGTAATTACTTTTCGTTCAATTTCAAAGGTTAAAATTTTATTATGTCTTTCTTGTTTACATCGGAATCAGTTTCGGAAGGTCATCCCGATAAAGTTTGTGATGCAATTTCTGATGGAATATTGGATGCAATTTTAGATAAAGATCCAAATGCTCGTGTAGCTTGCGAAACTTTTGTTACAACAGGTTTAGTATTAGTTGGCGGTGAAGTTACCACCGACGCTTATATTGAAGTTCCGGATATTGTCAGAGCAACAATAAAAAAAATAGGCTACACAAGTTCGGAATTTAAATTCGATTCTGAATCCTGCTCAGTTCTTAATGCACTACATTCTCAATCACCTGATATAGCAATGGGAGTTGATACTGGTGGAGCTGGTGACCAGGGGATGATGTTCGGTTATGCCTGCGATCAAACTCCTGAGTTCATGCCGATGCCAATTATGTATGCACATAAACTCGTAAAAAAACTTGCTGATATTAGAAAAGGCTACAATGGTGTAATGCCGTATCTTCGCCCGGATGCAAAAACACAGGTAACAATTGAGTATGATGATAATAAAAATCCTGTTAGAGTTGATGCAATTGTTGTTTCAACACAGCACGATGCAGATGCAAGCCAGAAAAAAATAAAAGAGGATGTAATTGAGCAGGTTATTAAGAAAGTTATTCCAGCTGATTTTTTTGATGATAAAACAAAAGTATTTGTTAATCCAACCGGAAGATTTGAAATTGGCGGACCGCACGGAGACAGTGGATTAACAGGGAGGAAAATTATTGTAGATACTTATGGTGGATGGGCTCCTCACGGAGGCGGTGCATTTTCGGGTAAAGATCCTTCAAAAGTGGATCGTTCTGCAACTTATGCAGCCAGACATATTGCAAAAAATATTGTCGCATCCGGTTTAGCAAAAGAATGCTTGGTTCAGGTTGCTTATGCAATTGGTGTTGCTGAACCCGTTTCTATTTTTGTCGATTCAAAAGGAACCGGTGTAATTCCCGATTTCGAAATTTCTAAGATAATTTCAAAAGAAGTTGACTTGACTCCTAAAGGAATTATTGAAAGATTAAACCTGAGAAGACCAATTTATCAGAAAACTGCTGCTTATGGACATTTTGGAAGAGCAGAAAAAGATTTTGGCTGGGAACAATTAGACCTGGTAAATTTGTTTAAGAAATATGTTAAATAATAAAAATAAAGGAATAAAATGAGCGATGTTGCTGTAAAAAATGATGTGAAAACTTTGCCTTTTAAGGTGAAGGATATTTCACTTGCTGATTGGGGAAGAAAAGAAATTAAACTTGCAGAAGCAGAAATGCCCGG
>CBDUAV010000031.1:0-27686 GCA_965365225.1 uncultured Ignavibacteria bacterium
TATAGGTGGGGTTTTTTATTTTAAAAAAATCATTTTTTTAGTCTTGCTAAAAGCACCAGCCTGTAGCCTGTAAAAGTAAATCCCGCTGGATAAACTTGCTGCATTAAATGTGGTCTCAGAAATGCCGACAGGTTTTTCTTCGTTAACAAGTGTTGCAATTTCGTTTCCCAAAATATCGTAGACTTTCAAACTTACAAATTCCTGTGCTGCGATACGGTATTCAATCCTTGTAGTTGGATTAAAAGGATTCGGGTAATTCTGATACAATGCATAATCATCCAATTTATTCTGGATATCATTAACGCTAACAGGCTTTGGAACATATTTTAAAATATCGCCATCTGCACCAACGGCAAATCCCGTTAATGAGTCTGCAAATTGAAGATCGTATACAATTGCGCTGTCCGGAATAATTTTTTCAACCCATGTCTCCCCAGTATCGGAACTAAATAAAAATTTGAAACCGGATGCAGACCAGCCCTCTGATGCAGTTCTGAAATCTATGGCAAATGAAAGTCCGAACATCGGCAGTTCTTCATTGCCCCAATTTAATCCGCCATCAGTAGTTTTTATTTTTGCTATTCCAAAAAATCCCTCGGGATCACCCGAAAGTGTAATTGCATTTAATGAATCAATTATAAAAAGATCGAAAACCTGGTCTGCACTCACACCGGCTGCAGTCCAGTTTTTTCCAGAATCTGTAGTTCGCCATATTACTCCTGCAATATCAATAGCGCCGCCGCAGGCATATCCAAACTGTTCATTGTAAAATTTAAATTTGTAAACAGGATAGCCAGACAAAAGACTTGAATCAATTGCAGCCTGTGTCCATGTGCTTCCGCCATCGGTGGTTTCAGCTATGTAAGAGCCCCCGATAAAACCGTGAAGCGAGTCGAAGAAAAATATAGTGCGCATAAAAGCAGATGAATCCTGAAAATCTTCTGCCGTCCATTCTTCGCCACCATTTGTGGTTTTAAGAATAAGAGTGTTGAAAGGAAAAACCTCTTTAATGGTAACAGCCCAGCCGTAGTTTTCATCAATAAAATGTAAACCTGTAATAAAATAGGGAACGGTACTGTCTTGAATATTCCAGTTTATTCCGCCATCGGTGGTTTTTATAATTGTTCCCAACTCGCCGGAAGCCCAGCCAGTTGTGTTACTTACAAAACTCAGATTTGTTAGGGTTGTACTAACAGGCGAAACAAGTTTTTCCCACTCAGGTTCTTGTGGGTAATTCGTGCTGGCGATTCCAACAATCAGAAAAAACAATGTAATGCGGAAGAAGAGATCTATCATACTCGGCGTTTGTTTCAGAAAACAAATATCTAAAACAAAACTTAATCAGAAAATGCGAAATATGATATACAGTTTATAAGCTATTATTTTTGGTGAAATTAATTAAGTGCAACATCGACCCGCTCATCCACCCTACCATTTAGATAAGATTTGTAAAATCCTTCGCACAGTTTGGAAACTCGTTCACTTTCATCAAATTTAATAGCTTGCTTAATTGCGAAAATTCCACGCAAGTCTCCAATTTTATACAACGAAAGTGCAGCAAGTATTCTCATTTCTTCTTTTGGATTATTGTGCAGAATTTCAAGCAGAGAAATTACAGCTTTATTGCAGCAAAGTTCGCCAAACATATATGCACAGCCGGCTTGCAAGCCTTCATTTTCTGAGTTAATTCCTTCAAACAATGTTTTTATGCATGCTTCTTTTGCAGGACTACTTAGATTTGCAATTTCCTGGGGGAACAGTAGTTGTGATAGCAGGAGGAATAAGGAAACCGCGAAAAGTGTAGCTGATCTTTTCATGGCATTCTCCTTTAAGTGAAATATTTTAAATCAAAAATACTCTCGTTAACAGCTCCTGTAAATTGAATTGTTATGGAAGGACTAAAACGGCGGTAAAGTATCCTTTTCAATGTTAAGATTACCTACTTTTTAAAGGCAAACTTTATCCAGTCCTGATTTTTATATTTCAACCAAACCGAAAAAAAGAATCCAACCACTTATCAAATTATTTTACCGCAATCTTTTCGTAAAAAACAAAATTTAGTTCCATTTTAATCTGTTGATTTATTTTAATCTTAATTAGATTTTAGCAATCGAATAATCTGAGAGACAAATGGAGAAAAATATGAGAAAGCTTCAAATAGTTCCTTTAATTGCAATTTTGTTCCTTTTCTTTCTATCATGCTCATCACAAAAATCCTCGGGAGAATTTCCTTATGGAAGTTATTCTTATAAAAGCTTTAATATTGTTGGAGAGCTTATTGGCGACGGCACAATTTACATATCTAAAGTTGATTCCAATATAGTTGAAGGAAATTGGGCGATAAGAGATGTTCGAAACTGCTATGTATGCGGACCGCAGTATGGAAACGGCTACTTAACTGGAAAAATTGAAAACGACAGCCTGTTTATTAATCTTAATCCTGATAACCCGGAGAACTACGTTGAGCTTGTTGGTGAATTTAACGAAGAAGCATTTATAGGTGATTGGCGTTGGTTTGAATTGGTGGTGAATTCAAACAGGGGCACATTTAAAGCTGTTAGGATGTGATTAAAAGGAACTCTTTTTCTTTTAAGAGCTGGCTTCTTTGTTATAACGATATAAAATTTGAAGCAAAAACACCAGAGCTTTAGCCTGCCCAATTTTATCTGGCATATCCAGCGTTAATTTTGGAACTGCTAAGAGTGAAAAATAAGTGGAATGGCTAAAACTCTACTCAAAAAAAGTAAATTATCATACACTGAAAACTCACAATATTTATTTTGTTTACCTTAGGTAGTTTTGTAGTGTTAAATTAATAACTCAAAGGAGCCCCCCATGGATAACCGAAGTAAAATGCTTTCCGCAGCTTCGGAAGCGATGGAATATATTTTTAATCCCAGCGCAAATGATAAAGTGCTGATACTTACCGATACAAATTCTGCAGCAATAGCCGAAGCATTTAAACAAGCTTCCATTGAAAAAGGATGCACTGTTGAATCCTACAAAATTCAAAGTGATGAACGCCCCCTGATAGAAATTCCTGAAGAACTGGAAAAGCTGCTCCAGGGAAAAACTATTGTGCTTAACATAATAAAAGCTTATGCTGAGGAAATACCGTTTCGGATAAAATGGCTCTTTAAAATTGAAGAGAACAAACTCTTGAAGACAGGACATATGCCCGGAATAACTGAAGAGATGATGCTTAACTCTGTTAACGTTGATTTCGGGGGAATGAAAGCAACGGCCGACAAACTTATTGATGCACTAAAAAATGCAGTCCGGATTCATATTACAACCGATAAGGGGACAGACCTTCTGCTGGGAGTGGCAGGCAGAAAATTTGCTGGGGATATTGGAGTAGAGTCAACGGGAATGTGTAATATTCCCTGCGGTGAAATTTATTGCGCACCGCTTGAAACAGAAGCAAACGGTGTGATTGTTTTTGATGCAAGCATAGGCGATTTAGGATTGCTTAAACAGCCGCTTAAGGTTTATGTGAGCGATGGTAAAATTACAAAGTTTGAAAGTAATGACAGGGAGCTGGAAAAAAGAATAGCACAACTTACAGATGTAGATGATGCAGCAAGAGTAATAGGCGAGCTTGGTATTGGTGTAAATGCCGGTGCGCATATAACAGGTAATATGCTGGAAGATGAAAAATCTCTGGGCACTGCACATATTGCTTTTGGTAACAATTCAGATTTTCCCGGCGGAGGAAAAAACAATTCAAGGATTCACAGGGATTATTTGTTTTACTGCCCCACAATGGAAGTGCAATATGCAGAAGGCTCTAAAAAACTGCTGATGAACCGGGGAGAATTTGTTTTTTGAATTTGCCTGATTTTTTTAAATTTTTATCCTATAAAATCATTCAAATCCATTTTATCCGAAACCGTAAGCGAGCCATCTCGAGATTTTAATGCAAATGAGAGATTGTCTGTTTTTTGCTTCAGATATTTTTTCATTTTTCTGATAATTCCGCCAGGAAAAAATTTATATGTGGCGAACAAGGCGGTCTTTATTCCGTTTAGTGTGGGGAGCTTATTTATAAACGACAGCCACTCACTGTCCTGTTGCCCGAATGACAGCAAAGAGCCGTTTCCACCGCCGCTGAGCAGCAGATAATCAGCATCTTCCAGTTTGTTTGGCTCAAACCTGTTTATTGGAATCAATTCTGCCGAGAGACCCCTGTTAAGCAGGAACTCTGTAATTTCCTCACCAAATCTTTTTGTTCTGCTGTTCTTGTTCTGTACTATTATTACTGCCTTTTTCATAATATAACTCCTTTTATATTTCCGTATGAAAACTAAAAAGTCGTACTGCAAGATTCCATTAATATGTTATGTGCGGGCGTTTTTAAGGATATGACTTTGATTATCTATATCATCTGCGCGGGTTTGATCCGGAACCACAACAAAAAATGGGGGGGAGATAAAAATTTTATTTGCTAAAGCTTATATCATCAACATTAAATATTGGTTGCAGGAAGAAAAATCTCATACTGCTTTTCTACTTCAACCATAATACTACAAATCAATTCTTTAATAATTGTTTTTTGTAAAACTAAAAGAAAGGTTCATCTGTAATGGGCTGGGATGGAATTATGAGTTGGAGCGAATAAAA
The DNA here is from genome assembly GCA_965365225.1 of uncultured Ignavibacteria bacterium. Taxonomy (GTDB): domain Bacteria; phylum Bacteroidota; class Ignavibacteria; order Ignavibacteriales; family Ignavibacteriaceae; genus IGN2. The sequence continues at coordinate 4,624 of CBDUAV010000031.1, forward strand.
AGTGCTGCCAGGCTCAGCTCAGCAGCACATTAGTAAATAAAAACGGATATGATTTATTTTCTAGTGCCGGGCACTTCAGCATAAACCTCATCTGAGTGCATACCAATATATTTGCCCCACATCTTGTTGTCTTTATCCATTTGCTCTTTGCCCATTGCTTCTTCCAGTATAGAGTTCATATCATTATAAAAAGCTTCCAGGCTTGCCATATCTTTGAATTCAGAAACCAGTACAAAATCACGGCTGTCAGCACCCCAATTGTGTCTTAAAATTCGAAAACTTAAAAGCCTTGGATCTTTATTTAAAATTTCAGCTTGCCTTCTTAGCATGTCTCCAAAAGCTTCCATATCCTCACCAAGAGCTGCTTTAAATTTGCTTGTTTGGATGTGAACGATACGTGCATCGTCTTCAGATTGTGCCATCGCGGTAAAAGAAAAAAGAATAAATGAAAAGAACAAAAAAACAGAAAGAGATAGTTTGGTCATAGAACCTCCTATAAAATATTAGATTAATGAGTTGAATGTTATTCGAATTAAATAACAGGTGTATGTTAACACAATAATTTGTAATTGGCAAATATTATTATTTTTTATGTTCCGGGTAGATAAAATAAAAAAGCCCGGCAATTGCCGGGCTTTATAGAACTCAGAACAGAATATTAATTAATTACGCGATTTAGCTTCATTAACTACGATATTTCTTCCATTTAATTCTGAATTATTTAATGCTGATATAGCATTATTAGCATCCGAAGAACTCTCCATCTCAACAAATCCAAAACCTCTGGACCTACTGGTGTCGCGGTCTGTAATAACTTTTGCAGAAACTACAGTTCCATGTTTTTCAAATGTTTCCTTTAACTCTGAGTCGTTAACCGACCATGGGAGAGAACCCACAAATAACTTAGTGCTCACTATAGAACCTCTAAAAAATATTAAGTAAAAAATTCCGGTCTATTTCCGGAGAGGACAAACTTAGCAATATGGGGCACAATAAACTAATTAATTCTTTAATAGTAGCGTTTAATATCCGGAAATGAGGTAGTTTGCTTTTATTTTACAGTGTTTTATTGGTTGATTTGCTCAAAATGACACAGTTGAGCTGAGAAATCATTTTATTTGTTTACAATGTACTTATAATAAAGTAACTCAGTTTTTTCTTAATAAATAAAAAGCAAAATGCAACTATGAACACCTGATGTTGAAGATTTGCAGTAAAATGATTACGTTTAATTGTTAGGGGCAACTAATTATTACTTCTTTAAAAAACAGGAGAATTATTTATGGGAGAAGAAATAAAAGCCGGCTGTGCAAGACCAACCGGTGGTCCGGTCGGTAAACCTGAAAAATCAAAAACCGAAGGGGAAATTTCAAACAATAAGGAAGGAATTACAATGATAAAAGTTGGGCAGAAAGCTCCCGATTTTACAGCACCTGCTTACCACAAAGGAAAATTTATTGATGTAAAGTTGTCAGAGTATTTAAACAAATGGACGCTTTTATGTTTTTATCCTGGCGATTTTACCTTCGTTTGAGCTACCGAAATCTCAGCGGTCGCTGAGAAGCATTCTGAATTCAAAAAACTTGGTGTTCAAATTCTCTCCATGAGCATAGACAGTGTATTTGTTCACAAAATGTGGAACGATCACGAACTTTCTAAAATGGTTAAAGGCGGTGTGCCCTTTCCAATGCTGTCTGATACAGGTGGCAAAGTAGGAACTGCTTACGGAATTTACGATGATCAGGCAGGTGTTGAAACAAGAGGTAGATTTATAATTGATCCGGATGGAATTATACAGGGATATGAAGTTTTAACTCCGCCCGTAGGAAGAAATGTTAGCGAATCAATACGGCAGGTACAGGCATTTCAGCTTGTTAGAAAGAGTAAAGGAATCGAAGCAACACCGTCAGGATGGAGGCCTGGAAAAATGACACTGAAACCGGGACCCAATCTTGTTGGAAAAGTTTGGGAAGTCTGGAAAACTAAAATGGCTTTTGATTAATCGTAAATATCTTTTAGCTCTTTAAGGTGTGAAGTTGCCTCCGCGACAACTTCTGTCGGAATTCCAAATTTTTGCTCTGAAATATTTGCTAAATCTTTACGCTCTATTTTTGTTGTGGAAGTTATGTGATTGACTGTTTCTCTCAGGTAAAGATTCTTTAACACGATTGACCCGTTTTCGTTAAAACGAGTAATATGGATTGCGTTCATAAAGGTTGCATCATCGGCGTAAGAATCTTCAATTACTTTTTTGAACTTTTCAATTTTTCGTGGCTGCGGTTTGGCGGTATACCAATGCTGCAATTTTCCGTTAAAATACTGTTCAACTTTTGTATTTCCGTATTTGTCCTTAGGTTTGACAATATATTTCTCTTCACCAAAGTTAAATATGTAATCTTCCTTTATATTTCTTGGCATAGGAGTAAAAAAAGGAGCAGCATAGCCGCAATCAACTAAAAATTCCTTTCTATTAATTGTTACAATGCTTATTAAATGAACATCGGGATTTCTCATATCTGCACCACAAAGTTTTATATCGTAACCGAGATCTTCTAATAACAAAAAAAGATAGTAGTTGATTGCATAGCACGTTCCACCAAAGTGGTGCGTTTCAATCCCCGCTAAGTATTCTGATAAATTAGGAATATAGTTTGAACCTCGTTTTTTTAGCAGCAGTTTAGAAATATTTTCAAATGGAATTCTTGTTAAATGTGCTTTTACAATTGCAGTGAGAAAGTCCAAAGTGGGATTTGAAATTTTCAGACCAAGCAGTGCAAGATATTTTTCGAAGAGAAAGCCCTTTTCTTTAATCATTTTGAAAGATGGTTAAACATTGTAAATACAAAGTGCAAAATAAAAAAGGCGTCTTAAAGACGCCTGAAATAAATTATAAAACAGTATTATTATCTTCTTTGTCTGCCGCCGCCTCCGCCGCCGCCTCTTCTGCCTCTTTCTCTTCGTGGTCGTGCTTCGTTAACCGTAATTGCTTTACCTTTAAGTTCCTTTGTGTTCAATTCTTCGATGGCTTTTTGAGCTTCGGCAGTTGCTAGCATTTCAACGAAACCAAATCCTCGCGATTCCTGCGAAAACATATCCTTTATAACCTTTGCTTCTTTTACCTGACCGAATTCTGAAAAGAGTGCCGTAAGATCTTCTTCCGTTACATCGGAAGCTAAGTTGCCTACGTAAATGTTCATTTTGAACTCCTAAAAAAATTATAAATGTTTTTGCCGGTAAAAATTTTTTAATTAACAGTCTGCGTAGAATAAACCGTACAGAGAAGTTATTTTACTCAATTTTTAAGCAGGCCCGATAAAATTACATTTTATTTAAATAATGAACAAACCGTTTGGACCTGATTTAATGGTTCTATCCTAATTTTCGTTATTTAATAAATACCACATTACTTTCATTTTTTTTCTGTGGTTGTTTCATTTATTTGTATAAGGAGCCTTTCAACTATTTCTCTTCCCCAGTTTGGCATTAAATCATTTTCGGGCACAAACCGATTGAATTTTTCCAATGATTTTTCCAGCAGCGGTTTTGCAGTTTTTGGTCCACCGCCGAATTGTTCCGGCGTATAAAACAAACCAACTCCCATTAAGTATTCCGGGCGCGGGTTTAAAGTATCCAGCCTCATCGCTTTATTAAAATTGCTTGTTGATTCTGTACCGTACTTCATCCACCTGTTCATTGGATCAACTTGCATTCGTGCCTGTGCGATCATACCTTTTAAAGTATAAATTTCAGAATCATCCTGTTTTAGTGAATCGGCAATGTTTATAAATAGATCTGCTTTATCAAGATAACCGTCCTTTTTACTTGTCGTTGTATCTGTATATCCCGCAAGCACATACATAAATGAAGCATAATAATAAGGCAGCCATTTATCTTTTTCTGCAAATGCAATCCGCTCGAAACCGTTTGCCACATTAAGCATAGAAGTATAATCGCGTGCAGAATCTATTTCTGCAAGGGTTTTTTTCATTGCTTTTTCATACTTGCTGTCATCAGCTTGTGCATTTGCAAAAGCAAAACAGATAAGGGCTATTGATAAAATTAATTTCATTTTAACTCCTTTCTTTAAAACGGACTTGCTTGCCCAACCGAAATAAACATTCCCAAAAATATTGCACGGTCGGCAGTTGGCTCCACAGGTCTTCTAACCGTGCCATCAGTTGAATAATTGTACCCGAATATGTTTTTAAACCCAACTATATTGTCAATTGAAAAGAAAAGAACTGTGAAGTTATTAAATATTGTTGTGAGGTAGCTCGCATTTAAACTTAAGTTATTGTAATTTCTTGCCTTGTCACCAAGAAACTCCAAATTGTTCGGGTTATAATATGGTCTTCCGGTTGCGAATGTATAAGTAATTCCAAAGCTCGTTGTTATTTCGGGCACCCAATGTTTTACAACAGCAGAAAAAGTGTGCGGTGTTGCAAATGTTGGCGACGCAAGTGTTGGATAATTAACAAAATCCCTTTTTGTATCCAGGTAAGAATAAGACAACCAGTAATCTGTTAAATCAAAGGTTTCTCTGTCTCTCCAAAATATATCAATGCCTTTTGCATAACCACTCCCATCGTTACTAAAAGGAACAGGTGGGAGATTTATATAGGGATAGGTAAACACAGTTCCCTTTGCAAGTTTATTATAATCTTTATAATAAGCTTCTATCCTGAATGTTCGCTCATCACTAATGTATTGGTAATTTAAAATGTAATGCGAAGAATTTTCAAAATCAAAATTTGTAGTTTGAAGAATAAAATCTTTAAATGGTGTTTGATAAAATCTACCGTAAGCAAAGTTTATCTGATCATAGGTCCCGAGCCTATAGGCAAGTGAGACTCGCGGTGCAAGATTATATTTGTTCAGCACTTTAGAGCGCTCACCTCTTACACCAACCCTCGCGGCGAAATCATTTGTGAAAAAAATGTCTGCTTCAAAAAATCCTGCAAGAAACAGTTCATTTAAATCTACAAGCATCCCATTAATATTGTTTTTATAGATGGCGTTCTGCACTTCGCCGCCAAAAGTAAGAAATGAGGTTTTAAAGACCTGCTTTGTAACCGCAATTCTTCCCTGGTTCAAAATTTCATCCTGATTGATTTTATCTTTATTTAATTCAAATTTATCTTTATCGAGACTAAAAGACGCACCGGCAAACAGAGTCCAGTCATCGCCAAGAATTTCTCTGTAACTTAAATTTGAGTAATAATTTTCAGACTTAACGCGTGTAAAATCTTTTTTCGAAAGATCATCCAAGTTTTCAGTGTAAAGCGCAAAATCTCCGTAGCTGAAAGAGCCATAAGCTTTTAACATTCCTGTTTTGGAAGTTTTGAGCCTGTAGTTCATCGAACCCTCGACTCCAACTGGTGCAGTATCCCATTCGGGGCGCTGGTCAATCACGTTAATATATGGCGCTAGGTTGTAGTAGGTGCCCTCAACAGCAAAAGATGAGTTGTCCCATCGCTGCACGTGCGCCCCACCGAGTCCAAGTATCATTAAATTAATTGCCGTTAAAGTTTGATTGGCAAGATCCTGTGTGTTAAGGACCAGAGCCGAAGAAAGTGCCTGACCGTATTTTGCAGAATATCCCCCCGTGCTGAAAATAATTCCTTTAAAAAGAAAAGGAGAGAATCTTCCACGTGATGGGATATCGGGAACGCTTGTGTAAAATGGTTTTTGAACAATCATTTCATCAATTATTGTAACTGTTTCTGCAGCAGAACCGCCGCGTACGAAAAGCCCTTCTGTTTCACCAATTTGCTGTGTACCTGGAAGAGTCTCGAGTGCGCTGTAAATATCTGCATCCGAACCTGTGGTAACAACATCGAGCGGTCTTAATATTACACCCTTTCTTTCATCGCTTGCCTCAAAAGATCCTGCGGAAATTACAACTGAACCAAGTTCCTTTGCTTCTTCTTCGAGCACTATCTCTATATTAATATCATCGCCAGCTAAAAAAAGATTTTCTTCACTTGTTTTGTAACCGACAAAGCTTACAACAAGTATTGCACTACCTTCTTCTTCAGTGATAAAAGAAAACGATCCATCTTTTACTGATGAAATTCCATCATACGAATCTTTTATAAAAATATTTGCACCTGGTAATGGCTGGTTATTTGAATCAATTACTTTTCCTGTGATTTTCGTCTGGCTAATAATTGTAATTGATAAGCAAGAAAATATTATTAATAAAAGGATTAATTTCATAAGTAATTCATGTGTGAAGAATGCCCCGGGTGTAGAGGTAAAATAAATTATTATTATTGTTCTGGTAAAGTTGTTAATTGGGAAGTGAAATTGCAAAATAAAAAAGGCGACTCTTAGTCGCCTTTCAGAACAGAACTTTTAAATATCTTTGGCTGTGCCGTTAGTTTTTAGATTTAGCTTCATTAACTACGATATTTCTTCCGCCTAATTCCGAATCATTTAAAGCTTTCATAGCTTTTTGAGCATCTTCGGCATTCTCCATTTCAACAAATCCAAAACCTCTTGATCTACCGGTAGCACGATCTGTTACTACTTTAGCAGAAACAACGCTTCCATGTGCTTCAAATGCTTCTTTTAACGTTTGATCGTTAATTGCCCAGGGAAGAGAGCCGACAAATAATTTAGTACTCACTAGAACTCCAAAAAAATGTTAAACAAAAACCGGTCTATTACCGGAGACGCCAAAATTATAAATAATAGAAGCAATTACCTAATTAATTATTCGTAAAATCATTTTTGAGAAGCTGAAAAACAAATAAATTTAATTTTAAGCTTATCTTTACCGCTTAATCCAAGGCAAAATCAACGGCGGCTTTTGCGTGTATTTCAAGAGTGTTAAAAACAGGAAGGTGAGTATCATCTTGATTTATTAATAAAGGAATTTCAGTACAGCCTAATACAATTCCCTGCGCACCTGCTGAGTTGAGCTCATCAATAATCTTCAAAAAGCTTTCTTTTGTATCCCTTTTTAATTCTTCTTTTAGCAATTCATCCATAATAGCTTTGTGAATAAATTCCCGCTCTGGCTTTTGCGGTACCAGCGATTTTATTCCGGCGGCTTTCAGTCTTTTTGTATAAAAATCCATTTCCATAGTGAATCTTGTTCCAAGCAAGCCAATTGTGGTAAGATTTTGTTTTTTTATTTCTTTTGCAGTTGCATCGGCAATGTGAACAATCGGCAGATCAATTAATTTTTCAAGTTCATCAACATACTGATGCAGAGTATTAGCGCACAGAACTATCAAATCCGCAGAAACATTTTTTAGTTTTTCTGCCGCATTTAAAACCAGCTGAAAAATTCCGTTGTGATCATCCTTTTTATTTAATGCATTTATTTCAGCATAATTAAATGAATGAATTATACACTTTGCAGAATTTAAACCGCCGAGCCTTTTATTTGTTCCCTGGTTTATAATGCGGTAGTATTCGATGGTGGAGGTCCAGCCCGTTCCGCCTATCAATCCGATTGTCTTCATTTAATTTTACAATACGCTGAAGTAAGAGCCGAGATAATACGGCCAGATAAAAAGAGCCAGCAGTCCTTTAAAGAATGTAACTTTCAAAAATCCAATTGTAAAAAGCCAGCCCATAAACCAGATAGGACCCATAATTCCAGCAACTTCTACTTTTTTGCTCATAATTGTCCTCTTTTTTAAAATATAAATGATGTTTCTAAATTTAGAAAAAAATAATATTTGTTTGATTAACATTTAAAAATTTTCTTAAATTTTATTTTTAGATACATAACAAAACCAATTTAGATGGAGACATTATGGCGCGGAAAATTAGCGGTGTTATTGTTGGTTACATTACAATTTTTTTAATTGTGTTTATCAGTTATACAATTCTCTTTCTCATTCTCGGCCCCGATGGTGCATTCCAAAGTGGAGGCTACCAGGTTACAACAACATGGATAATTTTAAGTTTTATGCTCGGGTTGATAGCCGCGATACTAGGGGGCTTGGTTTGTGTGCTGATTGCAAAAGATAGAAAAACTGCACTTTGGCTTGCGGGATTTGTTCTTGTTTTAGGTTTTGTGCTGGCGATACCGGCTCTAGGCGTAACAGATGAAGCATTAAATAAAGTCCGTGATGGAAATGTTGATAATATGGAAGCAATGCAGAATGCAAAGCAACCACCAATAACACTAATTCTTAATCCAATTATTGGAGCAATTGGTGTAATAGCAGGGTCACGGTTGAAAAAAACAGAGCAAAAATCGAAGCAAAACAGTTGAATTTAACACTGTCTTAAAACAGTCAGAAAATTTCCGGTTAAAGTCCTTTCAAACATGAGATGATGGGTTATCATTGCAGAAAGAAAAGAGCACAATTCAAAGTGATATTTTATTTAATCCAATAGCAGCAAACTTATTGGTAAGCTTTTGCAGCTTGACGTTAATGCTAATAATGTTTACGTACGCAGCAGTTGAAAATTTTATTATCCGTTAAGTTTTTATCTGCTAGCTTGATGATGAAAATGTTTCCTTAACTTAATAATTATTTCCATTCTAAAATTTTGATTTCTGATCCAACTTCAGTTTCACCAACAAAATTTGCAACCATATTTTGCCCAAAAATCACTTTACTGTCTGTCTTTCTGAATTTTGAAAGAGCGGTAAGGGGCTCTTTCCTCTTTTCTCCTGTGCTTTGATCTACGGTTGTTATAACACATCGCGCACATGGTTTTACAACTTCAAACTCAACTTCACCGATTTTAATTTTTTTCCACTTATCCTCTTCAAATGGTTTACCCCCGGTAAATACAAAGTTTGTGCGAAATCTGTTCATTGGAAGGGGAACTTCCATTCTTGAGTTTAAATCATCAAGTGATGCCTGCCCGATGATTAGAAATGGATATCCATCTGCAAAACTCACTATTTTATTTTTAGCATATGATTTATCGACTGCTCGTTTAGTTGTTTCCGGCATTTTTACGAGATGACACTTAATCCCAATAATTTCAGAAAACCAGCTATCAATTTGTGTGTTATAAAACTCGCCCTTGACTTTATCATCCCAGATAACAACTTTATTTGTTTTTGAATGTTCAAACTCAAATGGAATTAATAAAGGCTCACCATTTTTTGTTTTGTGTTGAAACCTTAATCCATCTTTCTCAACAGCGACTTTTATTAGTGCCATTTCGGGAAAGTCCCGCTGACTAAAAAATTTATTTGATTTGTCAACCAACACCCATCTGCGATCGTATTTCAATCCTCTTTCTTCAACTAATGAAGATTGCAGACTAATACCACCGAGAGATTTAACGGGATAGATATTTATTTCTGAGAGTGTTAACATCATTTTCAAGTATCAAATTTCAAATCTCAAAATACAAATAAGTAGCAATAAACAAATTTTGAAATTTAAACAGCTTTTAGAGTTTGAACATTGGAAACTGAAATTTATTTGATATTTGCAAATTGTTATTTGTGCTTTTCAGTCGGCATATTATTAAGCACAATTAAAGTTACCTCCGGCGTTGAATTATAGCGAATAGGAGCCAGAGACATTCCTAATCCACGCGTTACTACCATTAGCATACTGTCAAACCAAAAATCTCCGCGAATGTATTTTGTTTCGAACATTGTTGGAGATATATGTGCGAAAGGAAAAACAAACGAAATCTGTCCGCCGTGTGTGTGCCCGGCTAAAAATAAACTGTAGTTGTTCTTCTTTGCAGCTTCAATTAAATGCGGTCTCGGCTGATGGGTTAAAAATATTTTAAAATCGCTTTCATTATTAGTGGAAAGACTATCTAAAATTATTGGGGGGACAATTTTAACATAAGTATTTGTAATAAAAGTAATTTCAATATCATAGCCGTTAACATTTATTATTCTGTTATCGTTATCAATCATTTGAATATTATTTTTATTTAAAGCCGAAGTAACTTCCTTTATGCTTTTTTGATAGTCGTTTCGATAAGCCCAGTTATCGTGATCGCCAACACATGAATAAACTCCATAGTTTGCTTTTAGCCTGCCGACTTCCCTAGCGCTCATCTCAATATATTTGGGACCTGTTGTAATCATATCGCCCGCGATTAATATTAAATCTGGGTTAAGTGAATTTACAGTATTTATGAAATTGCTTAATCGGCCTTCATCTGTGTAGTGATCTGCTTGTAAATCGGAAATGAAAGCAATTTTAAAATAATCAAGTTCGGCGGGCAAATTTTCGTCTCTGTATTCTGTAACCCGTGTTGAAACCGCGTTATAATCGTAAATAATTCTAATTGGAATATAAAGCAGAAAAAATCCAATTATCAAAAACAGTAAAGTCGAATGAATCCTTACCAATACAAGTTTATATTTTTTAAAGAACAGAAATGTAATAAGTTTTAACAAATCGAGTGCGACAAAAAATAGTCCGCACTGGATCATCAAAATAAAAGATATCCAGAAGGGGTAAATGAAAAGGTAGTCAATAATTTTACTTTCAGGTGGAGTTGCGTATGCACCGGTGATAGCAAAGTAGATAAAAAATATAATAAGAATGAACGGATAAAGGTTCATCCAAACTAAAAATATTTTTTTTATGACGGAGAACTTCTTTTCATAAAATCCGGGCAAAAAATGTTTTACAGCGAGGTTAACCCGCTTAATAAAATAAAATTCCACAATTAAGAGTATTGCAACACCGATGAGCAGTCGAAATATAATCCACATAAGAAATTATTCGCTTTAAGATTTAATATTAGTTAAACAAAAATAAGCCGTTTAAAATTCAGAATTCTTTACAGATTGGATAAACGAGAGCATTTTCTGATAGTGGGTTCCTTTCCAGAAAATTTTATTGCACGATGGGCAGCGGTAAAACTCGTTTTGTGACCGCACGACTTTTACAGGCAGTTCGTTAAGTATTTTTTCCTTCAGAACTGGTTTCAATAGTTGGTTGCATTCTATGCAGCGAGAAAATTCATTAATTTGATTTTTTAGATCAAAACGTTTTAAGATTTCAAATGCCTGCTCATTTACTTTTGTGCTTCGAACCCAATAGCCGTGTGTAACTTCATTTCTTTTTAGAATCCCTCTATCCTTTGTTAAAATTGCTCTTCTTTCCTTCAGTGACATATTAACGATCTCATCGTCTTTCAAATTATTCCTGTAAAAAACATCAAAGCCCATCATTCGTAAATATTTTGTTAATCGTCCAAGATGAACATCCGCAACGAATTTTGGCTTGCGCAACGGTTTTGGTCTTAAGTGCTGAACCCCGGAAATATCCAGCGATTCAAAAACGGGATAAACAGAAACATCATCGCGGTTGTTAATTAAATAATCAAATCCAACGGATTTTCCGTTAACGAGTATTAAATCAACTTCAGTATGCGGAACACCTAATGATTCAACAACATCTTTAACTGACGTTTTATCAATGTAATTGTGTGTAAACCGTTTCTTCTTATTTTCTTTTGGAAGGAAATCGTTTAGCTCTTCGTAAAATCTGAATGTTACTTTTTTATTCAATTATTAAAAAGAAAATTTGTTAATCAGTAAATACCGATTTTACAAATTCAAATTCATCATCGGTTAAAGGTTTATCCATAGCAGATAAATTTACTTTTACTTGGTTTAGATTTCTGAATCCAGGAATAACCGCACCCATTATTTTAAAGTGAAGCAAAAATTGAATTGCGACTCGTGAAAGATCTTCCGTAGAGGAACCAAAACGCTCTTTAATTTTGTTCAACTTCGGCTCGAGTTTTTCAAGGCTTTCTTTCGAAAACCTTTCCAGTCCTTTTCTGTGATCACCATCCTCAAACTTAGGTGGATTATCTTTACTGTATTTTCCCAAAAGCAATCCTTGTCCGATTGGTCTGAATGCAACAAAGGAAATCTTGTTTTCATCCATCAATTTTCTTGTCGGGGTTCCCCCGTCAATGAATTTCCTTTCCATTGCATTTGCCCAACTCTGTAAAACATCAGGCTTCACTTTTGGAATCAATTTTTGAAAATCTTCATGTGAGTAAGCCGATTGCCCAATTATTCGAATTTTTCCTTCGTCTTTTAATCTGTTTATCACTTCCACCGCATCATCGAGGTATTCATCTTTGTCGCCAAAGTGCCCGTGATGGAAGTAGTAAATATCAATGTAGTCTCTTTTAAGATTTATTAATGATTGCTCGCATTGATGCCGTATGTGTGCAGGTTCAAAAGCATGTGCAGCCGTGCCCGGAAACCAGCCAATTTTTGTCCCAATAATAAAATTGTTTGTTCTATTGCCAAGAATTCTTCCAAGCATCCTTTCCGCGCGTCCGTTTCCGTAGACATCCGCATTATCAAAATGATTTACGCCATTATCAATTGCATAATTAATTGCTTCAGTAATTTCTTTTTCATCAACACTTGCCCAGCCGTTTGGCTGACCGTTTACCCAGTTGAGTCCGCCCATCGTCCAGCAGCCAAGACTAATTTCTGATACTTCAAGGTCTGATTTCCCAAGTTTTCGGTATCGCATATCTGTTATTCCTTTTTATTTCTTACTCTTGTCTGAGCCAGAGGCTCATCAGCCTTTGGCTGAAAGCCACTTTGCTGCATCTTTAGCGAAGTAAGTTAAAATCATATCAGCACCCGCACGTTTAATAGAGGTTAACGATTCAATCATTACTCTTTCTTCATCAATCCAATCGTTTTGACCGGCAGCTTTAATCATCGAATATTCTCCACTAACCTGGTAAGCTGCGGTTGGCATTTCAAATCTTTCTTTTACTTTCCTTATTACATCCAGATACGGACCCGCAGGTTTAACCATTACAATATCGGCGCCTTCTTCAATATCAGTTTCAACTTCGCGCAGAGCTTCATTTATATTTCCAATATCCATTTGGTGTGATCTTCTATCGCCAAATGCAGGTGTTGATTCGGCAGCATCTCTAAACGGACCATAATAACCGGATGCGTACTTTGCAGCGTAACTCATTATTGGAATTTTATCATAGCCTTTATAATCTAAAGCTTTACGAATTGCTAAAACTCTTCCATCCATCATGTCGGAAGGAGCAACCATATCTGCACCTGCTTCAACATGGGATACGGCTTCTTTTGCAAGCACAGAAATAGTTTCATCGTTAAGAATATCTTCGCCGGCTAAAATTCCGCAGTGTCCGTGCGATGTATACTCACATAAGCAAATATCCGTGACAATAAGTAAATCATTAATTTCCTTTTTTATTGCACGAATTGCTTTTTGAATTATTCCTTCAGGATTGTAAGCATCACTGCCCCGTTCATCTTTGTGTTCGGGTATTCCGAAAAGAATTACAGCAGGAATTCCGAGATCGCGCACTTCTTTGCATTCTTTAACAAGATTTTCAACTGAAAATTGAAAAACACCCGGCATAGACTTAACCGGATTTTTCACATTCTTTCCCGGCACTACAAACAGCGGATAAATTAAATCATTTTTTGTTAATACAGTTTCTCGTACCATATCGCGTACGATCGGGCTGTATCTTAATCTTCTAAACCTTTTGAAGGTGAAGTTTTTATTTGTCATGTTTATCTCCGGGGATGTAAAATGTATAATTTATAGTGTATAATTGATTAGATATTATTTCTTGAACTTTTGATTATTACAGTTAATATTTTAATCAATTCTTCACAATCTTTTTTTGTGTAAGCACTTTAGGCTTCTGCAATATTAGCACCAATTGAAGTTCCAGATCTCAATAGTTGCTTTAATAATGGTTCAACACTTCGCCTCTTGTTTATATGATAATCATATAATTTCACAATTAAAACTGAATATCTAAAACTCTTATTTAAAACAGCGTTTCCGTATTCAACGTCTTTTTCGAACACAAAACAAAGTTTACATTCTACATTCTAAATTAAAAGAGGTTTTTAATTTTGTTTACAACTAGCTCGGCATTCTTTATACAATCACCTACGGAGATACCGCCACGGTAATTACCTCCTAAAATTATTCCTTTGTTGTCTTTTTCAAAGTGATCAAAATAATTTTCATGCTCAACATAGCCAATATTATACTGCGGAATTGCCTTAGCCCAAAACCTTTTAGAAGTATGAATGGGCAAGTCTTTTATCTTCATTATTTCTTCAAATTCTTTTCTAGCACCATCAATAACCTTCTGCTCAACATCATCAACAAATCCCGCATCGCGGGAACCGCCAATGAAAAGAGTAAAAGCCGCCTTGTCTTCATCTGTTCTATTAGGGAAAATAACCGAACTCCAAATTGCACCAAGAAATGATCTATCTTCCTTTTCAGGGATTAAAAATCCAAATCCATCTAACGGCTGTCCAATTGCACTTCTATTATAAACGAGATAAACAACTAAAACAGGTGGATAATAAATTTCATTCAGATGTTTAACAAGTTCATCATCAAAATGTCCTAACAAATCGATTGCTTTAAATGCGGGGATAGTTGAAAGAACAATATCTGCAAGTAGTGTTAAGTTCTGACCCGCATCTTTATATGTAACCCCGTATTTACCCTCGGAAGTTTTTCTTACTGATAAAACTTCAACACTGGTTTTTACGCGCTCACCTAATTTTTTTGTTATAGCTTCGGGGAGCACTTTCATTCCGTCTTTAAATGAAAACATTTTCGCACTTTGTTTAGAAACCTCTTTACTTCTTTTCCTTTTGCGTATGCTTCTAACTGATCCCCAAATTATTCCACCATACTCTTCTTCCAAAGCATAAAGTTTTGGAAAGGCTGATTTAACACTAAGCTCTTCCGGTCTTCCAGCATAAACACCCGCCACAAAAGGATTGATTGCGTAATCAAGAAATTCTTTTCCCAATCTGCGCGTAACGAATTCCGCAATGCTTTGGTAGTAACCGTCTTTGGATTTTCCAACAAAGGGCTCACGCATCAATCTTAATTTGGCTTTACCTGAAAACAATTTTGATTTTATAAATGCCGGCGGGGACATCGGCAAAGCATGCAGCACGCCATTTCGCAGAATATATCTTTTATTACCTTCTTTATTTGCGTAAACAAACTGGTCCTTAAGTTTTAACTCTTCAACAATCTTTTGGATTAATGGTGTGGTTTCGAGTCCGCTGTTTGGTCCGCGATCAAATAGAAATCCATTTTCTTTAATCGTTTCAACAGATCCACCCACAAAATCTTTTTGTTCGAGAACAGTAACATTAAAACCTTCCTTATTTAACAAGTAAGCAGCTGTTAATCCGGAAATTCCCGCACCAATTATTACTATTTTTTTATCAGATGGCATTTATTATTAAGATTTAATTGAATGCAAATTTAACAATTTGTGCAAAACTTTAAGGAGTAAAAATTCGTTCTTCTTTTAAAATATAGAGTGCAATAATATTGATTGCGTTTAGTATATCAATTGAGTAGTTTCACCTCTAATTAATTGGGTCGTTAAGTCGCCATTGCCTTAAATTATAATAATAAATCTTTGAGGTATTAATGAAACTCATTAAGCAAAAACTAAACCCGCTTTTTTTAATTTTATACGTTGTTCTTGTCACACAAATTGTGTTTACCCAGCAGACCGAAAAATTTTTTAAATCTGCACAGATTGGATGGGACGCAAATACAAACTCACCCTACGAATTAAGATTTGATGACAATTCAATAATCACTAAAGAAGAATTTTTCAGCGGATATAAAATCCGTTTTGGATTAAATGATAATTATTCATTTGAAATTAGTTCTGAACTTGCTGACGATTTAGGGCAAACACATTATCGCTTCAATCAATATTATAAAGGGATTAAAATTGCAGGCGCACAATTTATTCTTCACGAAAAAAACGGTTACATTTACTATGCAAACGGACATCTGGCACACAACATAAACATTGAAACCAATCCACATATTAACGAACCAACTGCACTAAGTTATGCTTTATTAGAAATAAGTGCTCAAAAATATATGTGGGAAGACGCCTCTAATGAAGAATTTTTAAAGGCAGAACAAAAAGATCCCAATGCAACATTTTATCCCACGGGAAATCTGATCCTTACTACTGGAAGAGAAATACTTAGTGGGGAAAATGTAAAACTGGCATACCGATTTGATGTTTATGCTGAACTGCCGCTTGGAAGGTATTATGTTGATGTTGATGCTAAAACAGGTGAAATAGTGAATATTATAAATAGGCTGCATGACGCAGATGTTCCCGGGACAGGAGCAACACATTATAATGGGAACGTTGAGATAATGATTGATAGTTTTTCTGGTGGTTACAGGCTGAGAGAATACTCAAGGGGTAATGGAATTGAAACCTACGATATGAATAATACTACGAATTATTCTTTGGCAACCGACTTTGTTGATGCAGACACTAATTTTACTGAAGCTGATTTAATCACAGGCGTAAGTGCTCACTGGGCAATAGAAGGATCTTATGATTATTTCTTGTTTGAACATGGACTTAACAGTGTAAACGGAAACGGACACATATTGCGTTCTTACGTCCATTATAGTAGCGGTTATTTTAATGCGTTTTGGGATGGCCAGCGGATGACCTTTGGTGATGGGAATGGTAATCCTTTAGTTACAGTGGATATCTCAGCTCACGAATTGACTCATGGTGTCACACAATTTTCAGCGGGATTAATTTATCAGGATGAATCCGGTGCACTTAACGAATCATTCAGCGACATATTCGGTACGGCAGTAGAATTCTATCTTGAAGGACCAACTGCAGATTGGTTGATTGCGGAAGACTTAGGTAGTCCTTTTCGATCAATGGAAAATCCAAAAGCACTTAATGATCCAAATACTTACAAAGGGCAGTATTGGGTTCCTGCCGGTGGACCCGATAATGGTGGTGTGCATTCAAACAGTGGTGTTCAGAATTATTGGTTTTACTTATTAACTGAAGGCGGAAGCGGCATAAATGATAACGGCGATAATTATTCTGTTACCGGAATTGGCTTAGAGGATGCAGCTAAAATAGCCTATAGAAATTTATCTGTCTATCTTACTCCACCCTCGCCATTTTTTGATGCGAGACTTGCAACAATAAATTCTGCTGCAGATTTGTTCGGTGTTGGTTCACAGCAATATCACTCAGCAGTTGATGCCTGGTATGCTGTTGGTGTTTATCAACCTTATCTTGATAATAGAGTTGGCGTTTCTTCAGACTCGCTTCATTTTCTTGCTGAAGCATCATTTAGTACAGACAGCACACAGCTGGTAATTTCTAACATTGGATTAACACCGCTTACTATTAATAATATTCAACTTAATGGAAATGATTTCCAGATTAGTGCTCTCCCAACATTCCCCGTTGTTTTAAATAACTACGAGGATAACTTTTCGATTACAGTTGTATTTACGCCAACTGAAGTAGGAATAAAAACAGGTACAATTTCAATATTAAGTGATGATGCGGTTAATCCGAATAAAATTGTTTACTTAAAAGGAAAAGGTTTTACCATCGATCCGGCAGCAGAAAAAATTCTTTATGCTTCCTCGGGATTGGACAATGACGGTAAAATTTTAACAATTGATCTATTAAGCGGACAAGGGAACATTTTGGGCTCCTCACAATTTGAAGAAGTTAAAAGCATTGCAATCCACCCATCAACAAAGTTTATTTATGGATTGACTACTGAAAACACATCCTCAAAAATATTAAGGGTAAATGCATCAGGTGGAGATGCATATTTGCTTCACGAAATCGATCTGGGGACTATGGCAGGAATAGCTTTTGATAAAAATGAGACCCTTTACAGCATTTCTATTTTTGGACAAGTCTACACAGTTGATTTATCTAATGGCAATTATAATCTGGTGGTTGATGCAAATACTTCCGTTTCCGGTATTTCTTTTCATCCCATAACTAATGAGCTTTGGGCTTCATCAAGAGGATTTGTGGGTCCGAACAAAGATAAAATATTTAAAATTGATCTTTCGTCAGGTGATGTTATACTTGTTGGAAATACTGGATTACCCTTCATGACAAACGACATTGCATTTGATGAAAAGTTAAATCTTTATGGATTGATCGGCGGTTCGGGACAGGTGAGTGATCTTGTAGAAATAAATACAACCACTGGTGTGGGAACCATTGTGGGCTCGGTTGGATTTGAGAATATTATTGGACTTGCGTACTTAACCGGCGCTATTTCATCCGTTGATAATGAAGAGCAGCTGCCAACTGTGTTTGCTCTTAAACAAAATTATCCGAATCCTTTTAATCCCTCAACAACAATAAAGTACCATTTACCTGTAAAAAGTTTTGTGAACTTAAAAGTCTTTAATTTGGTTGGCGAAGAGGTTGGTTTATTAATTAATGAAGAGATGCCTGCAGGTATTCACACAAAAGTTTTTGATGCGACAGGTCTTCCATCCGGCATTTATTTCTATACAATTAGAATTAACGACGGAATCGAATTTGTAAAAACAAATAAAATGATCTTATTAAAGTAATATTACCCCGGGGGGCTTAAATATTTTAAGTCCTCCCCTTTTTAATTTAAAAGTCTTTTCATTTTCTCGCTCCTTTCAGTCTAAAGGCAACCCCCTAAAAAACTGTTAAAAAAGTAAATTTTAGCTACATGTTACATATGTTCAAACCTCTGCGACATAAGTACAATAAATTGGAACAATAGTTCAAGCTAACGCAACATAGCTGCTATGTAGTGGCTCTCCGTTTTTCGTTTATTGGTGTTGAGATTTTTAATCAATACTTCATCAACAAACAAAAAGGAGCTCGCTATGAAAAAGCTATTATTATCACTCGCCGCATTCTCTTTTCTGCTTGTAATTGGCTGCCAGGAAAATCCAATTACAGATCCCGTGCTGACCAAATCAACTGATAACAACCTTAGCAGAGAAATTACATACAATCACGATTTTATCAAGTTTGATAGAATGCTGATTGATCCAAGTGTACCTTTTAGAAATTACTTAACAATTACCGGGCAAGTAGAGTATGAGCATCGCCTTGTATTGCTGGACCCGATGCCTCCAGCTCCACAAGAGTATGTTAATCTTCGTATGAAAATAAGTGCACAGTTAAAAGATCCTAATTCTCCAATGGATGTTTTGTGGAATGTATCAGGTGAAACCGAAGATATTATTTACCTGAAAAATGACGACATATTTATTCTTCAAAAGCACTATTTTATTGAGGGAAGGGATGATGGCATGAGTTTACTTTGCAGATTTACTGTTTCAAACGACGGGCTTCGCCTTAATAGCATGTGGCTTGATTTAAATGTTGATAGAGATTTTGATAAAGCTGCAACACCGCCGGATACAATAACCTATCCGCCTGTTCAAATACTTGTTTTTGACTAGCTGCGAATTTTAATGAAATAAAAAGTTTTGCTTTCATCGCCCGTACGTTGTTAGCTACCCCCCAGCCCCGTTAAATATTTAACGGGGCTCTATATCTTCTAATTTACACACCCAACTATTGACCCTGTTATTAGTATTAATGAATTATATTATTTAGCTTCAACTCAATTCAAATCAAGAGCTTAAACTATTCCCATATTCTATGTTGCCGGCAGTAAAACATAGTATTAAATCATTTAGTAAGCTGTTAGTTACAGTTTTCCTATTCAGCATATCTATGCTTGCGCAAAGCAAGGAGAAAACCACAAACTGGCCCGAACCCGTCTTTGAGCACATTACCATAGCAGATGGCTTACCGGAGAACAGTGTCCGTTGCATTCTGCAGGACCATCTTGGCTATATGTGGTTTGCTACGCAGAATGGTCTAGTTAGATATGATGGCTACGAAATGAAAGTCTATCAGCCCGACTCAAAGGACTCCCTTAGCATAAGCAACCGGCAAATAAGATTAATATATGAAGACAGATCAGGTATTCTTTGGATTGCAACCGATGGTGGATTAAACCGTTTCGATCGGGCGACGGAGACATTCAAAAGTTATCTGCATAATTCTGACGATTCGACGAGCATAAACGCAGACGTTATATTAAGTTCCTATGAAGATAAAACAGGAAACCTATTAGTTGGAACTTCGAAAGGACTTAACCTATTCGACAAGAAAACTGAAAAATTTAAACACATTTATTACCATGGACCGGTTTACTCAACAAGTGTATACGAATATATATCATCGCTCATCTCCAAGGGAAATAGAATCAGTTCCATTCTAAAGGTGGGTAATAATGCTGATTTAAAAAAGACGTTCACTGTTAATAAAAAAACCATTGTTCTTACTGTTATTATGTATGAGGCAGGATTTGATGACGGCTGGATGGAAAATGCCAATGGTGAAATGTTAGCTGGAAAAAATAATAACAATTTAGTATTTGCCGGCGGTCATACTAATAACCTTATTCAGATAGAATTTGATACGCTTGATAAAGGGAGTTACCAGCTTCGGTACGTATCTGATAGGGGCTGGTCATACAATTCGTGGAGAGATACTCCCCCGGATTACCCGGATTTTTGGGGGATACAGGTAATTGAGTTACCTGAAGATCAAAGTAAAGTGAGAAATATATTCAATAATATTAAAACATCAACTTTAAATTATAATGCATATGCTATAATGGAAGACCGGTTGACAGGAACTCTTTTTGTGGGTAGCAGCTGTGGAATATTTGACTTTGATAAAAAGAATCATTCCCTGATAGATGATAATAGAATTTCAGGACTTGGCGAAGTACATTCATTTCTTCAATCGAATGATGGTTCGATCTGGATTGGACATTCAATGGGGCTCTCAAAACTTAACTCAGTAGATAACAGTGTAAAACTTTATCAGCCCATTTCCTCTGTTCTTTATAACCCCGATAACAGTTTTTGGAAATTAATAGAGGATAATAATGGATTTATATGGGGGGCGGTGGGCAGTAGCTATAAGGGTATACTAAATGGTTTGATATGTTTTAATAAGCAAAATGAGAGATTCAAAACCTACAGGCATAATCCTGATAAGCAGGAAAGCCTTAGCCGTAACATTGTGGAATCTGTTTATCAGGATCGCTCGGGTATAATGTGGGTGGGAACAATGTGGGCAGGACTAAATAAACGGGATAGAAATAGATACAAGTTTAAGCGTTTCAGTTTCGATCCTAATAATCCTGTCGATGGAAAATTCAATAGAGTTTATTCTATTATTGAAGATTCAGAAAAAATCATCTGGTTTGGTACGGATAATGGGCTGTATAGCTTTAATCGTTTCTCAAATGAATTTAAGAATTATAAGTATAATTCAAAGGGTAAAAGCAACAGAGTCAGGTACATTTATATAGATGAATATGGCATCATTTGGTTGGGTACTTTATCAGAGGGATTAGGAAAGTTCAATCCTGTATCAGGTTTATTTCATTTCTACTCAAATGATATAAATGATGCTAAATCAATCAGCGATAATCGTGTAACATGCATTCTCCCTGATAAAAATGATATTTTTTGGATTGGAACCTGGGGGGGCGGTCTAAACAGGTTTGATAAAAAGACAGGAAAATTCAGCCGGTACAAACACGATCTAAATAATCCACAAAGTCTTAGCCATAACGAAGTTGGCAGCATTTATAAAGATCGAAATGGAAGATTATGGATCGCTACTGACGAAGGAGGTCTTAATCTCTTTAACCGAACTGATGAATTTTTCGAATCCTTTAATTTTGAAGGAGATTCGACTACTTCAATTAATGAAATATATGAAGACAGTAAAGGAAATTTTTGGACAGGAACTTACCAAACGGGAATTTACTTGTTTAACAGAGAAAAAGGAGTTCCTGTTTATAATATTACTGAGAAGGATGGGTTCTCTAATAACCAAATAAAATCAATTCTGGAAGATAACTCAGGCAATCTCTGGATCGGAACAGATAATGGATTATCGAGGTTCGATCCTGATACCTGTATCATAAAAAACTATTTCAGCTCTGAAAATTTTGAAGGGAACAGATTTTCCGATAATAGTGCATTTAGAACTTCAACCGGTGAGATGTTGTTTGGCACTTATGATGGATTTATAATATTCCATCCGGACAGCATTAAAGATGATCCTGTACCTCCGCAGGTGGTTATAAGCAATGTTTCACTTTTTAACGAGCCGGATAAAAAATTAAAATTTGATGGTTTTATTTCTGAGTTGAAAGAACTGAACCTTTCATACAATGAAAACGATCTGCGCTTTGAATACGTCGGTTTGCATTACGGCGATCCACCAAAGAACCATTACAAATATAAGCTTGAAGGTTTTGATAAAGACTGGATTGATGCAGGCACGCAGAGAAATGCTACCTATACAAATTTAGATGCAGGTGAATATGTTTTTAAAGTAACTGCTTGCAATGCAGATGGTGTATGGAATGAAGAAGGGGCCACATTAAAAATTATTATTCCTCCTCCCTTCTGGACAACGTGGTGGGCGTATTCATTTTATGTATTATTTATACTTGGTGTTCTTTATAGTATAAGAAAATATGAGCTTAGTAGAACTTACCTTAAAAACCAGCACAAGCTGGATGAAGTGAAGCTGAAAGAAAGAGAAGAAACAGATAAAATGAAATCACGTTTCTTTGCCAACATATCACACGAGTTTAGAACACCGCTTACATTAATAAAAGGTCCTGCAGAGAAAATTAATAGGGCCTCCTCCGGTGAGGAAATAGAGAAGCAGACGAATATTATAAAAAGAAATGCCGACAGATTGCTCAGTTTAATCAATCAGCTACTCGATCTCTCAAAACTTGAAGCAGGTAAGCTTAAGCTAAGAACATCTAAGGCGAACATTGTTCCTTTCATAAAAGGAATAACAATGTCCTTTGAATCAATTGCAGAGAGAAAAGACATCACGCTAAAAGTAATTCCGGAAAATGAACAAATTGAGCTGTATTTTGATAAAGAAAAGATGACAAAGATAATGACTAACCTGCTTATGAATGCATTCAAGTTCACTAAAGATGGTGGACACATCACTGTAACTATAAATGAATGTAATAACAACTCTGTTTCTATCAAGGTAAAAGATTCAGGAACCGGGATAGATGAAAAAGAACTTCCAAAACTATTCGACAGATTCTACCAGGTTGATAGCTCACAAACACGAGAGCACGAAGGAACAGGAATTGGATTAGCACTAACAAAAGAGCTGGTAGAGCTACA
>CBDUAV010000032.1:0-26750 GCA_965365225.1 uncultured Ignavibacteria bacterium
ATCAATTATGTCATCAACACTTTCTTTCCCCGGTTTAAACAGAAACTCAATATCTTTTCTGCTTACTTCTTTTTTGTCAACAATTATAATTATTCTTTCAATAACGTTTTTCAACTCACGAACATTGCCGCTCCAGTTATTTTCCTTTAGAAGTTTTATGGCATCATCAAGGAACTTAACTGAAGCTTTTTTATGCTTTGTTGTTATGTCATGAGAAAAGTGATCAATTAAGATTGGGATATCTTCTTTTCTATCTTTTAGCGGAGGAATGTTGATAGGAATTACATTTAATCGGTGATATAAATCTTCTCTAAAATTTTCCTTTTCAATTTCATCCAGTAAGGTTTTATTAGTTGCTGCAATTATTCTTACATCCACATCAATTTTTTTACCACCGCCAACTCTTTCAATTTTGCCATCTTCAATTGCTCTTAGAACTTTTGCCTGTGCCTGATGGCTCATATCGCCAATTTCATCTAAAAAAATCGTGCCTTTGTTTGCTAGTTCAAATTTTCCAATTCGCTGTGAAACAGCGCCGGTAAATGAACCTTTTTCATGTCCGAATAATTCTGATTCGATAAGTTCATTTGGAATTGCCGCGCAATTTACTTCTATAAATGGCTTATCTTTTCTCTGACTTTGTTTGTGGATAGCTCTGGCAACAAGTTCTTTCCCAGTTCCATTTTCTCCTGAAATTAATATTCGCGTATCTAGTGGTGCAACTTTTTCAATCAATTCAAGAATATTTTTAATTCCTTTGCTTTGTCCGAGAATTTCACCTTCACCTTCAAGCGATTTTTTAATTTCAATATTTTCATTCAAAAGCTTGGATTGCTCAACTGCATTCCGCACACTGATTAGAAGCTTGTCGCGATCAATCGGCTTTTCAATAAAATCGAATGCGCCGAGTTTTGTAGCTTTTATTGCATTTTCAATACTGCCGTGTGCCGAAATTATGACAACTGAAATTGATGGATTAATTTGTTTTACCCTTTTTAAAACTTCAAAACCATTCATCTCCGGCATTTGAATATCAAGCAGCAGACATGCAACCTGATTTTCTTCAAAATATTTTAGTCCCTGAATAGCAGAAGTAGATGCGTTTACAACATATCCTTCGTATTCAAGAATCATTTTTATGCTTTCGCATATTTCTTTTTCATCATCAATGATGAGTACGGAATTCATAAAACAAAAACGTTATATCTTAATGAACGAATAATTAAAACTTCCGATGGAAGAATGTTTTTATTTTCTTCCAGCAAATTTCCGAATAAAACGCCGAACCAATTAATTTCCATATCTCTAAAATCAATTTGGGACTGAGCTTTAAAATCTTCCTCAAAAGCTTCTACAAAATAACCAAATACGTCTGCTAAATCCAAAATACTTTCTGCATACCCAATGTATGCATTTCCAAAAAAGTGAGCGAGTTTATCTTTATCACCAAAATCATTTTTAGGAGAATCGTGGAGAAAGTGAGAGGGCAGATTTGCATTCTTTAAATTGAATGTTCTTTCATCAGCTGAGATAAGCGGATAATATAACCTGATGTTGAATAGTGGAATTTTTAGCGGTACCTCTCTGTATGGAATAGTTACAAAAGTAAGGGCAAGGAATGCTTCAGCATAATCATTTTGATAATAATTAATTGCACGTAAATAGAGTGTATCAACTAAAGCTATATCAGAATTTTCTTTTTTTAACTCAACGAAATATTCTGAGGCAATGAATTCTGAAAGATAATTAACTGCTTTTGAGAGATCACTTTGTTGTGATAAAATATCAGCAGACTGGAATATAGAAAGTATTACGAAGATCGAAAGCGCTGCTGCCTTCATTTAGGTTTGAATTACGCCTGGATTAAATCGTGGAATTTCCGGATTGTGATTTGCGGCTTCAATGCCCATTGAAACATATTTTCTGGATTCTGCAGGATTAATTATTTCATCCACCCATAATCTTGCTGCAGCGTAGTATGGATTATTTTTTTCATCGTAGGCTTTTGTGATTTCATCAAGCAAGTCTTGCTTTTCTTTTTCCGATACTTTTTTACCCTTCTTTTCAGCTTGTTTAATTTTAATATCCAGTAAAACGCTGCTTGCTTGGGAAGCACCCATCACTGCAATTTTTGCATTTGGATAAGCATAAATAAATCTTGGATCGTAAGCTTTGCCGCACATTGCGTAATTTCCAGCACCGAATGAATTTCCAATAATTATTGTAATTTTAGGAACAACTGTGTTTGCAACCGCGTTTACCATTTTCGCACCATCTTTAATTATTCCACCATGCTCAGCACGACTCCCAACCATAAATCCTGTTACATCCTGTAAAAAGACCAATGGAATTTTTTTCTGGTTGCAGTTCATTATAAATCTTGTGGCTTTGTCTGCACTATCGGAATAAATAACACCGCCAACCTGCATCTCACTTGCACCTTTAACAGATTCGGTTTTAACAACACTTCTTTGATTTGCAACAATACCAACAGCCCAGCCATCTATTCTTGCATAAGCAGTAATAACGGTTTTACCGTAACCGGCTTTGTATTCATCAATTTCAGAATTATCTACAATTCTAGCCATCACTTCGTACATATCATATGGTTTAATTGTATCCTCCGGCAGCAGGCTGAAAATTTCTTTTGTATCAAATTTGGGAAGCTGTGATTTTTTTCTATCGAAGCCGGCAGTATCGCGTTTTCCAAATTTATCAACTAGACTACGAATCTGTTTTAAACACTCCTCATCATTTTTCACTACATAGTCGGTTACGCCGGAAATATTAGATTGAACTCTTGCACCACCTAAAGTTTCGTTATCAATTTTCTCACCAATTGCTGCACGCACTAAATGAGCACCTGCCAAAAAAACCGAACCTTCACCTTCAACGATTAATGCTTCATCACTCATAATTGGAAGATATGCACCGCCAGCAACACAAGGACCCATAATTGCTGCAATCTGAGGAATTCCTTTTGATGACATCACTGCGTTATTACGAAAGATTCTTCCGAAGTGTTCCTTATCCGGAAAGATTTCATCTTGAAGAGGAAGAAAAACACCGGCACTATCTACCAAATAAATTATTGGCAGATGGTTTTCCATTGCTATTTCCTGTGCGCGCAAATTTTTCTTTGCTGTAATTGGGAACCAAGCACCTGCTTTAACGGTTGCATCGTTGGCAACAATTACACACTGCCGACCGCTGATTTTTCCAATACCATAAATTGTTCCTGAAGACGGTGCACCGCCAAATTCTTTATACATATCGTAAGCAGCAAAAGTATTTAACTCGTAAAATTCTTTTTTATTATCTAATAAAATATCCAATCGCTCACGAGCAGTAAGCTTTCCTTTATCTTTTTGTTTCTGGATTGCTTTTTCACCACCGCCGAGCTTAACCTTCTCTCTTTCGGTTTCCAGCTTTTTCAGTAATTCTTTTTGAAAATTTGTCCGCTTTAAAGAAGCTTCATTCTCTGTAATTTTTGTTCCAATTGGTTTCATGTATATTCTATTTTAATAAATCTCTTGCAATTACAATTCTTTGTATTTCAGATGTTCCTTCGCCAATTGTTAATAGTTTTACATCACGGTAATATTTTTCTACAGGATAGTCTTTTACAAATCCGTAACCTCCGTGAATCTGAACTGCTTCACTAGCAGCTTTTTCGGCAACCTCACTAGCAAAAAGTTTTGCCATTGCGGCTTCGCGTATGTTCGGCAATCCTTTATCCTTCATGGCAGCAGCACGGAATGTTAACAGTCTTGCAGCATCAATATTTGTTTTCATATCTGCAAGTTTAAATTGCGTTGCCTGAAATGCTGAAAGAGGTTTCCCAAATTGTTCTCTTTCCTGCGAGTATTTCAAAGATTCAATCAAACATCCCTGCGCTAATCCTATGCTAAGCGCTGCAATAGAAATTCTTCCGCCTTCCAGTATTTGCATTGCTTGAATAAAACCTTCACCCTCTTTTCCAATAAGATTTTCCACAGGCACTTCGCAATTTTCAAACGCAAGCTGTGTAGTTTCGCATGCGCGCATTCCAAGCTTGTTTTCTTTTTTCCCGACTATAAATCCTGGCATTTCTTGTTCGAGCACAAATGCTGAAATTCCATGTTTTCCTGCTTCTTTATCTGTAATAGCCATTATAACTGATGTTCCGCCGTAGGTGCCATGAGTAATAAAATTTTTACTTCCATTTAGAATGTATTTGTTTCCTTTTTTCTCAGCGAAAGTTTTCATTCCTGCGGCATCGCTTCCGGAAGAAGGTTCTGTTAATCCCCACGCGCCTATTTTTTTACCTGAGACTAAATCTGGCAAATACTTTTTCTTTAAGTTTTCATTTGCAAAACGAAAGATGTGATTCGTGCATAAACCGTTATGTGCAGCAACGGAAAGTGAAATTGAAGGATCAACTTTTCCTAATTCTTCTATAATGATTACAAAATCAACATAACCTAAGCCTGCGCCGCCGTACTCTTCGGGAAAAATAATTCCCATAAATCCGAGCTCGCCGAGTTCTTTAAAAATTTCCATCGGGAAATGCTGTGCTTCATCCCACTCCATTACTTTAGGACGGATTTTTTTCTCCGCAAAATCACGAATAGTATCGCGAATAATAATTTGATTTTCTGTTAGTTCCGATATGAATGATTGGCTGTTAGTTTCCATTTGAAAGCCTTTTTGAATTTTTTTTGAGAGTCAGGGATCTTCCGACACACAAAAACTAACTGTTACGTTTTATAAAATCATTTATAATTTCATCAGCAATGTGATACGGAGACAAATCCCCTAAAACAACTTTTTCTAAAGAGGAATTTAAGAATTTTTCTCCACTTTCACTCCATATTTGCTCTCTGATTTTACTTTCAACAATTTCTTTTATTCTAATTTTAGTTTGCTTTTCTCTTTTTTGAATAAAAAGATTATTTTCATTCATAAATTTTTTATGGCGATCAATTTCACTTGCAATTTCCAATATGCCTTTATTTTCCGAAGCGATAGTTTTTATGATATTCGGCATCCATGTTTTTTCATCGTGATCTTTCATCATTAAAATTGTTTGCAGAGAAGCTATAGCCTGTTCGGCTCCCGGTCTGTCGCTTTTGTTTAAAACGAAAAAATCCGCTATTTCCATTAAACCTGCTTTCATTGCTTGCACCGAATCGCCTGATTCGGGAACTAACACAACGATTGTTGTATCTGCTGCCTGAGCAATATCCAGTTCCGATTGTCCAACGCCAACAGTTTCCAAAATTATCAAATCAAATCCTGCAGCATCCAAAACATCTGCAGTATCAATCGCTTTTTTACTTAAACCGCCAAGGCTTCCTCTTGTTGCCATGCTTCTGATAAAAACACCTTCATCAATTCCAATTTCATTCATTCTAATTCTATCACCTAAAAGTGCTCCGCCTGTAAAAGGACTTGTTGGGTCAACTGCAATGATTCCTACTTTTAAATTTTGCTTTCTATATTGCTTGGTAAGATGATTTGTTATAGTGCTTTTGCCTGCTCCGGGAGGTCCGGTAATTCCAATTCTATATGCGTTTCCAATTTCCGGGTGAATTTTTTTCAAGAGTATGGAAGATTCAGCGCTGTCATTTTCAACAACTGAAATTGAACGTGCAACTGATCTACGGTTTGCTTTATAAAGATTTTCTATTAATTCTTCGTTTACCGACACAATATTTATTTTAAATTTTTATAATAATCCAGAGTAAGTTTTAAGCCATCTATTAATGAAGTAGCTGGTTTCCAATTTAATTTATTGAATATTTTTTCAGATGAAATGACACTTCTCAATTGTTCACCTTTTGCGGGTGGACCATGTTTTTCTTCAGCTTTGCTGCTTGTTAAATTATTTATAATTCTGAAGAGCTCGTTAACGTTAGTTTCAACTCCGGTCCCAATATTATAAATATCAGATGATTTATCATTTAAAACTAATAAGTTAGCTTTAACAACATCACCCGCAAAAACATAATCACGTGTTTGATTTCCATCATCGTTTATGATTGGCTGCTCACCGTTAAGTAATTTTTTCGTAAAAATTGCAACCACTCCCGCTTCGCCGAAAGGATTTTGTCTCGGACCGTACACGTTTGCATAACGAAGAATAGAATATTCCAATCCGTATTCAACTTTATAAAAATGAAGATATTTTTCCATACATAATTTTGTTATTCCGTAGGGGGAAAGAGGCATTACAGGATGATTTTCGTCAGCAGGGAAATACTCCTGCTCACCGTAAACGGCACCCCCAGTTGATGCAAAAATAACTTTTTTTACTCCTGCTTTTACGCAGCTCTCTAAAATATTTATTGTTCCAAAAATATTTACGTTTGCATCGTAAACCGGATCGGCAACAGATTTTCTTACATCAATTTGTGCTGCATGATGATTTACAAAATCAAACTTTTCTTCCTTAAAAATTTGAAATATAGTTTTATCTGTAATATCAATTTCAAAAAACTTTGCTTTTGGATTTACATTTTCTTTTCTGCCTGTTGAAAGATTATCAACTATTACAACATTATGCTCATTTTCAATGTAAGCATCAGCAACTTGTGAGCCGATAAAACCCGCACCGCCTGTTACTAATATTTTCAAACTACTGCCTGTATAAATTATGTTCGTAAATATATTCTTTTACTTTTTGTGGAACGAGAAAATGAATGGGGTGATTATGTTTTACTCTTTCACGTATATCAGTAGCGCTTATCTCAATTCCCCTCGTTTGCACGAAAATAGCTTGATGATAATATTTATCTTCAAATGGTGGTGGGAGTGATGATTTTCTTTTTAAAACTATAATCTTAGCAAGCTTTAGGATTTCGTCGGGATCTTTCCATTTGTGAAATGAAAAAATATTATCATAGCCGATTATAAATTCAATTTCATCGTAAACTTTTTTTAGTTCGCGCAGCGTATCAACTGTGTAGGAAATGCCGCCTTTTTTTATTTCAATTTCAGAGCATTCGAAAAAAGGGACATCATGAATCGCTATCTTAATCATATTCGAACGATGCTCAGTTGAGCTTGCTTCAGCGGATTTTTTGTGCGGGGAAATGAAAGCAGGAATAAAAATAATTTTATTCAATTTTCTAATCTCTCTAACTGATTGTGCGGTAATAAGATGACCCATGTGAATGGGATCGAACGTGCCGCCGAAAATTCCAACTTTAGTCATTTAGTAAATCTTTGTATTCAATAAATAGATCGTTAAAGCGTTCGTGCATATTTTCGCTGCAGAACGATAGACTTTCTTTTTTTGATAGTTCAATATAAAGTTTTTTTACATCGTTAAAATTATTTAATGTTAAAAAATTATCAATTGTCTGAATAAAAATATCAACTTTGCTCAATTTATTTAAAAGTTTATCATAGTTGATGTTTTCTAAAAGCAAATCATTTAAAATATTTTGATCTGCTGTGTTAGTTCCTAAAAATGCAATAAGTTCATTCTCTGATTTACCAATAACGATTGATTGATCATCAATTGAAAGTAGATTGAATGTTTTTGTGACGTCTTCCTTTGCAACTCTAATCGAATTATAAAATATATAAATTTGTTTTGTGTAATTGACCTGCCGCATGTTTTTTACAATTGTTTTCAGAAAATTACTCATTCCTGATTCTAGCAGAATTACAGTTCCATAATCAGGTATAAAATTTTTAGGAATAAAATCTTTGTCTTCTTTATTTAATACAAAATAAAAATCAAAATTTGTTTTTATTGAAGAGAACATTTCTAACCAATTTAAATAAAGAAGCGAATTTAAATAAACAGAATAGTATGCATTGAGTTTTTCAAATACTTTTATCCTTTCCGGATTAAGTATTGGTTTGTGGGCAAGAAGAAAAATTGAATTTTTATTCATCTTTACCAATTACAGGTGAGAGCATGCTGCTGATAAAATTTCTATACAGTGTCACTTCATTTTCATAAAAAGGCTTTTTCTTATTTGAAATACTTTTAATCTGATATTTTCTAAAAGCAAGTGCTGTTGCTGCAGAAATGTAAGCTTTTCTGATGGATTCATCAATCCAGCCTTTAGTGTTTCTTTTAAGTGAACTTAAAATACCGGTGTGATGTGCCGGTATATTTCCTAAAACAGATTCTTCGAGTAATTCATCATAAATAATTTTTCTTTCACTCATAACAGATGAAATAAAAATTGCACAAAAAAGAATTATTGAAATACCCATAAATACAAAACCAAGTGGAGCATAATATTTTGTGATAATGCTGTAGTTCCATATAAAATGCATAAAAATTGCAAGCAGCAAGCCAGAAATTATTAAAGGAATTTTGATTGAAGTTCTTTTAAACTTAGCAAACCCTAAAAACGCACCAAAAGTTCCCGTTGCAATGCAGTGCATCACTGCAGAAAAAAATGTCCTGATAATTACGAGATAAATCCAGCCGGATATATTTTCAGCATAAGTAATGAAGTAAAGAAAGTTTTCAGTCATTCCAAATCCCAATCCAATCGCGCCGCCATAAACAATTCCATCAGTAATATTATCAAACTTTGTTCTGCTAACGGTTAAGAACAGGAAAATTCCTTTTGTTATTTCTTCAACTATCGGTGCAACGGCTATTGTACCGAGATAATCAATTTCTGCTTTATTTTCAGTAAGCCCATTTAAAACCTGAGTTAGCAACAATCCGCCGAGCACAGCGAAAATTACCGCACCGAATGCACCCCAAAAATAATTTTGCAGCACAATTTTGAAAGGTTCTCTATCATATAAATCAAAATACCAGAATAGTAAAAGGTAAATAAACATCGGCAAGACAGCAGCAATAAGCGAGGCAAAAATTATCATCAGCTAAACTTTTCTTTTTTACTTTTCATTTATCCAAGAAAGAATTTCTTTAAGAGTTGGTTTAATTCCGTACGATAAGATTCCAATTCTAAAAATCTTTGCAGATACTTTTATCATTATTATTATTGATAACAGCATGAGTAAAATAGTAAAAATTATTTCGTATGTTGAAACAGGACTTATATTTAATCGCAATAGCATCACAGAAGGAATTGTAAGCGGAATGTATGAAAATATTTTAATAGCAATAAAATCAGGATTTTGAATTGCAGGCATTGCAATAACTACAGGCAGCAATAAGATTAAACTAATGTAAGTCGTAATTTGCTGCGCTTCTTGTTCAGTTGTAACTACGGAACCGATGCCTACAAATAGTGTAGTATAAAAGAGAAATCCTAATACAAAATAAATCAGCATCGGTAAAATATTTTCAAATGCTCCTAAGGGAATAAGTGAACTTCCTGCAAGTGCTAATCCTATTAAAAACCAGATTAAAATTTGTGTGAATCCCAATGAACTCAGACCAATTACCTTACCGGCAAGCAATTCTTCTGGTGTACTGCTGGAAACCAATACTTCAATTAACCTGTTGGATCTTTCTTCAAGCATACTGCGAACGAGCATTTGTCCTGAATAAACAACCATCATCATTAATAACAGAATGAAAATAAAGGAAGAAAAAAATGTGATCAAAAAATCTTGCTTTTCTTCAATACCGTTGTCTTCAACTTTAATATGCTTTAATTCAATTTTTGTTTGAATAAATGATACTAATTCAGGTTGAATACCCTCCTGATGTAACTTTTTCTGAATTCTAACTGAGTTAAGAGCGCGTTCTATTCTGCCAACATCTCTAAAGTTTCCGATTGATTCGCTTCTATATTCTGTAACTAAGGAATCTATATTTGGGAATTGCAACAATATATAGCCTTCTAATTTGCCTTTTAGAACAGCACTATTTGCACTCTTTTTTATTTGATCTATTGATTTATTTTGCTCTGTTAAATTTATTAGCAGATACTGCGGCTGCTCGTTGTAAATTTTGAACTCTTCAAGCTCTTCCCGCAGCAAATTAAAATATGTGCCGGATGTATCAATAACGCCAATAGTTTTTACTCTTGGCATTTCTTCATCGGATAGTAAAGTGGGCAGAAGTGAAAATGCGATTATGATTAACGGAGTAATAATTATTGAAATTATAAAAGTTTTAGTTTTTACTTTTTCTAAATACTCCCATTTCGCTATTGTCCAGATTTTTTTCATCCGCGGTTAAGTATTTTCATTAATTAAGTCAATAAAAATTTTATTTAAAGTTGGCTCGATTACAGAAAAATGTTTTACATCAACTTTTTGAATTATTTGTTTTAAAAAATTTGACTGTGAGACATTATCATTTAAATGAATTTCAGAATAGTTGTTGTAAGAATCGAATTTTAAAACTTCCGGCATTTGATTTATTAAATTACCATCGCCGGAAAATTCCAGCCGAACATTATTGCCGCCAAATTTTCTTTTTAATTCTGAAAGCTTTCCACTTTTAACTTCATTTCCGTTATTCATCAGCAAAATATTTTCGCACAGCTTTTCAGCAAGTTCCATTTGATGGGTTGATAGAATAATCGTTTTTCCTTCGGAAATAAAGGTATGTATCAGTTCTTTTACTTCCTGCTGGTTTATCGGATCGAATCCTGTAAACGGTTCATCCAAAATTAACAATCGCGGGTTGTGTACTATCGCTGCAATAAGTTGAATTTTTTGTTGATTCCCTTTTGAAAGCTCAATTATTTTTTTGTTTCTGTACTGGCTTACATTTAATTTTTTCAGCCATTCATCAGCTTTGAAAAGTGCATCTGTTTTGTTTAAATTTTTTAGCGAAGCAAAGTAGACTAAAATATCGATCACCTTGCTTCTTTGGTACAAACCTCTTTCTTCAGGCAGGTAACCGATTAAATTGTAGTATTCATCTGTAATCGGTTTCCCATCAAATGAAATTGATCCGCTGGTTGGTTTTAGAATGTTTAGAACTGTTCTCAGTGTAGTAGTTTTTCCCGCACCGTTCGGGCCCAATAACCCGAATATTTTTCCCGGTTCAACTGTAAAGGAAAGGTTATTTACAGCGACTGTATCTTTGAATTTTTTAGTAAGATTTTCAACAACCAGCATTAAAGCAAATTTATTAGTATTGTTAAACTTTTTTAATGATTAGATTTGTTTTAATTTTTTACAAAGATACTGCTAAGATAACCTTATTTAATCATTTTAATTCAATAGTAAATCATCTAATATGACCCCCTAATTTGTTTGATTATAAAGGATTCTATGGATATATTTGTAGCCATTTTTTATGTAAATTCACTGCTATGAAGATAAAAATTTCAAACCTTGCCAATGGCACGTATGATTATCTGTTTGAAGGCAAAATTGATGAGATTAAGATAACAGAACCGTATATTGGCAATTACAAAACCGAAGCAGTTCTTACTAAATTTGATAACCAGATAATCCTGGATGCTGAAACAAGCATTATTGCTTATCTTGTTTGTGATAGATGTGCAATTGATTTTGAATTGGAAATTCAAAGCAGCTATCGAATGGTTTATCTATTCGAAAGTGAAATTCCTGATTCCGAAAAAGATAAAGTAGAAATAAATTATATTCACCCGGAGACAGAAAAGATTGATATAAGTGAAGATGTTAAAGATTATGCAATACTTGCAGTTCCGATGAAAAAATTATGCAGTGAAGATTGCAAAGGATTATGCTACCACTGTGGTAAAAATCTGAATGAGGGTGAATGCAACTGTGTAATAGAAAAAATTGATCCCAGGTGGGAACCATTATTGAAATTAAAAAACAAGTAAAAATAATTTAAGGTTAAGATTTATTATGCCACATCCAAAACGAAAAATTTCTAAAAGCAGAAGAGATAAACGAAGAACTCATTACAAAGCTACGGCCCCTTCATTAGGTGCCTGCCCAAACTGTGGAGAAATGAAATTAACACACCGTGCATGCCCATCCTGTGGCTACTACGGTGGTCGTTCTATGTTCATACCCAAAAGTTAAATCCTTTTAATTTTAGTCGATGAATATTACAGGCAACAACAGCCATCGTTGCAGAATTTTAGTTGATGCAATGGGTGGTGATTATGCTCCTATAAATTCAGTTTTAGGTGCGGTTGAAGCTTACAATCAATCCGGCTCTTTCGATCTTTTTCTTGTTGGAAAAGAAAATGAAATTAAAAAAGTAATTTCGGATAACAAGCTTGAATTTGATTTTATTAATATCATCAATGCAGATGAAGTGATCGAAATGGGCGAAAGCCCTGCAGCTTCACTTAAGGCAAAAAAAAATTCTTCAATTGTAATTGGCGCACAATTAGTTAGAGATAAGAAAGCAGATGCGTTTGTTAGTGCCGGAAATACCGGTGCGATGATGGCTGCTTCAACACTTATTACCGGAAGAATTAAAGGCGTTGGCAGACCTACAATTGGTGCAGAAATGCCAAACGTAAACGGAATATGTTATCTTTACGATGTTGGCTCCAGTAAAGATTCAAAACCTGTTCATCTTTTTGAATACGCGGTTATGGGTTCTATTTTTGCAAAGGAAATGGGTGGAGTGAAGAATCCGAAAGTCGGTGTTTTAAGTATGGGCGAAGAAGAAGGAAAGGGGAATGAAGTTACGGAGGCGGCATCTAAACTTTTAAAGCAAACAAAGCTTAACTTTATTGGTAATGTTGAAGGCAGAGATATTCTCATAGGTGATGTTGATGTTATTGTCTGTGATGGTTATGTTGGCAATGTATTATTAAAATTTGGCGAAGCTGTTCCTAAATTATTGAAACATCTTTTAAAACAAACAGCCGAACAAAGCATCTTTGATAAATTAAAAATTGGTCTCACAAAAGGTACTTTAAAGAAAGCTTTAAAATCTTTAGACTACCAGGAATACGGAGGTGTGCCATTACTTGGAATAAATGGAATAAGTATAATTGGGCATGGCTCAAGTACTCCAAAAGCATTTAAAAATATGGTGCTAAGAGCACATGAAATGCATCGAAAAAAATTAGTATGGAAATTAACCAGTTCAATAATGGAATATTCAAATCTAATTGAAAAAGTGGAGATAAATGAATAAGGATAAAAAATATAATGCAATAATAACAGCTTTAGGGATGTATTTCCCGGAAAAAGTCTTGGACAACAAATATTTTGAATCGATTGTCGATACTTCAGATGAATGGATAGTTTCACGAACAGGTATTAAAGAAAGAAGAATACTTGAGAACGGTGCAACCAGTGATCTTGCAACCGGAGCAGCCAAAGATCTAATTGAAAAACATAATATAAAGGCAGAAGAGATTGACTGTATTATTGTTGCAACTGTAACTCCGGATATGTTTTTTCCTGCAACCGCATGCATTGTACAAAATAATATTGCTGCAAGTAATGCATGGGGATTTGATATTGAGGCTGCGTGTTCCGGTTTTCTTTTTGCTTTTCAAACCGGCTGTTCATTTATCGAAAGCGGGCAATGTAAAAAAGTACTTGTAATAGGTGCAGATAAAATGACTGCAATAACTGATTACACAGAAAGAAACAACTGCATACTTTTTGGCGATGGGGGAGCTGCTGTTTTATTGGAGCCAACTGAAGATAAAAGCTTGGGCTTGCAGGATTATATTTTGAGGATAGACGGTTCAGGAGAAAAATATTTGCACATGAGAGGCGGTGGAAGTCTGCATCCTCCTTCACACGAAACAGTTGATAAAAAAATGCACTACATTTATCAGGATGGAAAAGCTGTGTTTAAAGTTGCAGTAAAAGGAATGGCTGATGTTTCTTTTGAATTAATGAAGAAGAATAATCTAACCTCAGATGATGTAGCTTACTTGGTTCCACATCAGGCTAATATGCGTATAATTGACGCAACTGCAGAACGAATGGGCTTGAGTAAAAATAAAGTAATGGTAAATATTGATCGTTACGGAAACACAACCGCTGCAACAATTCCATCCTGTTTGGTGGAATACTATCGTGCCGGAAAAGTAAAAAAAGGAGATAAGCTTATTCTATCAGCTTTCGGTGCCGGATATACGTGGGGCTCATCTCTAGTTGTTTGGGCAATTGATTGAATTAAATTGATTCTTTAAAAATTTTTATGTCAAAAAAAGCATTTATTTTTCCCGGGCAGGGTTCTCAGTATGTTGGAATGGCTAAAGATTTATTTGATAAATCTGTAGAAGCCAAAGAAATGATTAAAACTGCTGACGATATTTTAGGTGTTAATCTTTCATACATAATGTTTAACGGTCCGGTTGATGAACTAAAACAGACTGAGTATACGCAGCCGGCAATTTTTTTACACAGCGTCATACTTGCAAGTATTATAAGAACAGTGGATGCTGATGCTGCAGCCGGTCATTCGCTTGGAGAATATTCCGCATATGTTGCTTCGGGAACGATTCAGTTTCACGAAGCAATCAAATTAGTTCGGGCACGCGGAGTTGCAATGCAGCAGGCTGGTGAGCAGAACAAAGGAACAATGGCTGCAGTAATTGGGCTGGAATCAAAAAAAGTTGATGAAATTTGTGCCAAAGCTTCTGCTGAAGGAGTTGTGCAGTGTGCAAATTTTAATTCTCCAGGACAAGTTGTTATTTCAGGTTCTGTGAACGGTGTTAAAAAAGCTATGGAATTCTGTAAAACCGCAGGCGCAAAAGTGGTTAAAGAACTTGTGGTTAGTGCTGCTTTTCATTCACCTTTAATGAATCCGGCAAAAGAAAAACTAAAAAATGCAATTAATCAAACAAATTTTTATCAATCCAAATTTCCTGTTTACACAAACGTTTCTGCTGGTCCTGCACATTCAATTGAAGAAATACAGAGCAATCTTCACGAACAGATTACTGCTCCCGTTAGATGGGAAGAATCTATGCGAAATATGATTAACGACGGCGTTGAAGAATTTTATGAAATTGGTCCAGGCAACGTACTGCAGGGATTATTAAAGAGAATAAATCCTAATGTAAAAAGATTTGGAATTGATAAATATGAAGATTTGGAAAGGTACTTATGATGGCTGAAGAAACAGAAAACTTTGCGGAAAAATTCAGTAAAAAAATTAATAACGTATTAATAGATCCAAGAATTTTTACATACAAATTTATTTGCAACTGCCAGGGCGAATGCTGCAATTTTGGTGTGTTTACGGATTTAAAAGAATATGAAACTATCTTAGAGATTAAAGAAAAATTATTGCCACTCTTCGATGAAACTCAATCTAAAAATATTGATAAATGGTTTGAACCGCCTGAAGATGATGAAGATTTTGAATCGGGTGTTGCTGTTGGAACGGAAGTAATAAATGGGAAATGCACTTTCCTTGATCAAGATGGCTTATGTGCGCTTCAAAAGCTGGCAATTAACGAAGGTGAATACAAATGGAAGTATAAACCCCTCTATTGTGTATTATTTCCGCTTACGGTTTACGAAGGTGTTTTAACTATTGATGATGAGCACATTGAACGCCTCGATTCCTGTAATGTTAATCCGAATATTACTATGTTTGATGCAGTAACAGAAGAGCTAAAGCATTTTTTTGGAGAGGAAGGATTTGCAGAACTTAAAAAATATAAAGAGGAATATTTAACCGAACTTCAATTAGGAGTAGAGGAAAATGCTGCCAAATAAAAGAGCAATTGTAACAGGTGGGACTCGCGGTATTGGTAGAGCTATAGTAAAAGAGCTTGCTGCTAAAAGCTGCTGCGGAGTTTTATTTTCGGATGTTGCATTTATTTACAATAGCTGTGATGAATGTGCCGATGAACTTCAGCAGGAAGTCAATAATCCAGCAACAAAAATCTTAGGTTTTAAGGCAGATGCTACATCATTCGAGCAAGCAGAAGCTACCGTTAATGAGGCAATTGAAAAATTGGGCGGTGTTGATATTTTAATCAATAACGCAGGAATTACAAGAGATAATCTTCTTTTAAGAATGCCCGAACAAGATTTTGATGATGTAATTGACGCAAACCTAAAAAGTGTTTTCAATTACACAAAAGCTGTGCTTAAACCAATGATTAAACAGCGTTACGGTAGAATAGTCAATATTGCGTCAGTGGTTGGATTAATTGGAAATGCCGGACAATCTAATTATGTTGCTTCTAAAGCAGGCGTAATTGGCTTTACAAAGGCTATGGCAAGAGAATTAGCCTCTAGAAATATTACTGTTAATGCTGTTGCCCCTGGTTTTATTCAGACTGATATGACTGATAAATTAAGCGATGAGCAAAAAAACAAGCTAGCCGAAATGATCCCACTTGGTCGTTTGGGAGTACCGGAAGATATAGCTAAAGTTGTAGGTTTTCTTTGCAGCCAGGAAGCTAATTACATTACCGGACAGGTTATTGCCGTGGATGGCGGAATGACAATGTAACCTGTTTTATGGGGGATTCGTTTGTATCATAAATTGTAATTTTGTTAAATTTGAACAATAATTAACAATCAATTAAAATTTAATAGTAAATAACTCTAAATAATTTCAGGAGAACAAAAATGGACGTTGAAGCAAAAGTAAAAGAAATAATTATGGATAAGCTTGGCGTTGAAGAAAGCCAGATTGCACCTGCAGCTTCATTTATTAATGATTTGGGTGCTGATTCACTCGATATTGTTGAACTGGTTATGGGATTTGAAAGCGCATTTCAAATTTCTATTCCTGATGAGGATGCTGAAAAAATTGGTACTGTGGGTGACGCCGTTAGCTATCTAAAAGAAAAATTAGGATAAGCTAGAGCATTACATTTATTCTAATTTATTATGATTTTTTGTTTAAATAACTCCACATTCTTTCTTCGGAAATTTTTATGAGCAAAAGAAGAGTAGTTGTAACCGGTGTTGGTGCTATAACACCAATTGGGCTTGGAGTATTAAATTACTGGCAAGGCTTAATTGAAGGTCGTAACGGTATTGATTTAATTACTCGCTTCGATACTACAAAGTTCGATACAAAATTTGCCGGAGAAGTTAAGAACTTTAACCCAGAAGATTATTTGGATAAAAAAAGTATCCGCCGATTGGATCCATTTGCACAGTATGCTTTAGTTACTGCAATTATGGCAATGGAAGATTCCCAGTTGAATTTAGAAAACATTAACAGAGATAGGTTTGGGGTTATTTATGGCAGTGGTATCGGTGGAATGAAAACACTTCAAGAACAGCATTTTCAATTTTTCAATGGAAATGATCCTCATAAAATTAGTCCTTTCTTTGTTCCAATGATGATTTCTGATATTGCCGCTGGACAGATATCAATTAAATATGGATTGAAAGGACCTAATTACGCAACTACATCTGCATGCGCTACTGCATCGCACGCCATTGCTGATTCATTTATAATGATTCAGCGTGGAAGTGCTGATTTTATGATGTGTGGAGGTTCTGAAGCTGCTATTACTGAAATTTCCATCGGTGGCTTCAATTCTATGAAGGCAATATCCACCTGGAATGATCGTTTCAAAGAAGCATCCCGTCCATTCGATAAGGATAGAAACGGATTTGTTATGGGTGAAGGTGCAGGAACACTTGTTTTAGAAGAATACGAGCATGCAAAAGAAAGAGGTGCAAAAATTTACGGGGAAATAGTTGGGATTGGATTAACAGGCGATGCTCATCATATTACTGCACCAGCCCCGGAAGGCGAAGGCGCATACAGGTCTATGAAAGAGGCACTTCGAGATGCAGATGTCAAATCTGAAGAGATTGATTATATAAATGCACATGGAACATCTACACAACTTAATGATATAAATGAAACCAAAGCCATTAAAGCATTATTTGGTTCACACGTAAATGAAATGGTAATAAGTTCCACAAAATCAATGACCGGTCATCTCTTGGGGGCAGCAGGTGGAATTGAAGCAATTGCAACTCTATTAGCAATTGAAAACAGCATTATTCCGCCAACTATTAATTTAACTAATCCGGATCCTGAATGCGATTTGAATTACAGTCCGCTTGAACCAACTAAAAAAGAAATACGATATGCCATAAGTAATACATTCGGATTTGGTGGACACAATGCTTCTCTTCTGTTCAAAAAATATGTGAACTAAATTTGGAAAAATCTTCTTCCATGCTTTGGGGATTCTTTAACAAATGGAAGAAAACTCTCAATAAAAATAACATTCCGCAATCTCTTACTAAAGAAAAATATAGAGAACTGGAAAAATTGATCGGTTCATCAATTAAAAACCGAACTTATTTCGTCCAGGCTTTAGTTCATCGTTCATTTTTGGAAGAAAATGAAGATTATATGTTCTCTAATGAACGATTGGAATACTTAGGTGATTCCGTACTAAATCTAATTATTGGTGAATATCTTTTCATCAAATTTCCTGCAGAAGAGGAAGGCTTTTTAACAAAAGTAAGAGCTAAAATGGTAAACCGGAATGCACTTAATATTGCTGCAGAAAATATTCAGCTCGCCGATTTTTTACTCCTCAGCAGCAACGTTTCTCAAAATGTTATTTCTAACTCCAAATCTATTTTGTCAGATGCATTCGAAGCACTAATTGGTGCAATTTATTTAGACAGTGGTCTCGAAGCATGTAAAAAATTTATTATAAAAGTTATTGCCGATCCAATATTAGAAGAAGGCGAGCATTTAATTGATGAGAATTATAAAAGCCAGCTTCTAGAAATAGCACAGGCAAATAAACTGAGCACTCCTATTTATGATATAATTAAAGAAGAAGGTCCGCATCATGCAAGGGTTTTTACTGTAGAAGTTTTAATTGGCGATGTTCAGTATGGTGTTGGCAAAGGAATGAGTAAAAAATCAGCTGAACAAAATGCTGCTAAGTTAGCACTTATAAAACTTACTGCTACTTTAACATAGAAATTAACACATTCGGGTTCCGTATTCATACCTCAAATTAATTGGTTTAATTAATTAAATTTGGGCTTAGATAGTTGATAATTAATACACTCCAACTCAGAAAGAGCTTAGAATGAAATTATTCGATCATCCCGATAAATTTGTAAACAGACATATTGGTCCTTCCAGTGAAGAGCTCGATAAAATGGTTAAAACCTGTGGCGCAGATTCGATTGAACAGTTGATTGATGAAACTATTCCCGCACAGATAAGATTAAAAGAAGAGCTTAAAATTCAGTCACCGGTTAATGAACATATTTACATTGAAGATTTAAAAAAAATTGCTGCAAAAAATAAAGTCTTCAAATCTTACATTGGAATGGGATATCATCCTGTAATTCTTCCTTCTGTAATTCAAAGAAACATTTTGGAAAATCCAGGATGGTATACACAGTATACTCCTTACCAGGCAGAAATTGCACAGGGCAGATTAGAAGCGCTGCTTAACTTTCAAACAGTTATTTCGGATTTAACAGCAATGGATCTTGCGAATGCTTCTTTGTTGGATGAAGGAACTGCAGCAGCTGAAGCAATGGCAATGTTCTATGCACTCAGACCAAAAGAAAAAAAGAATGCAAATGTATTTTTTGTCTCAAATGAATGCTTTCCACAGACTCTGGATGTTTTGAAAACTCGCGCAAATCCAATTGGAATTGAATTGAAAATTGGTGATCCTAGACATATAGATTTAACAGAAGATGTATTCGGAATTTTAGTGCAATTTCCTGCGGGAAATGGAGAAATAAGAGATTATTCCGGACTATTTGCACAAGCTGCAGAGAAAAACATATTTAAGGTTGTTGCTGCAGATCTTCTAAGTTTAACATTATTCAAACCACCTGGAGAGTTTGGAGCTGATGCTGTTGTCGGCAGCTCTCAGCGTTTCGGAATCCCAATGGGATTTGGCGGACCACATGCAGCATACTTTGCAACTAAAGAGGAATACAAGCGAAACATTCCCGGAAGAATAATTGGTGTTTCAGTTGATGTGCATGGAAACCGTGCTTATAGAATGGCTCTTCAAACACGGGAGCAGCATATAAAACGCGAAAGAGCAACAAGCAATATTTGCACTGCGCAGGTGCTTCTTGCTGTTATGGCTGGAATGTACGCAGTTTATCACGGACCGGAGGGTTTAAAAGCAATTGCAAATCGTATTAGAAAATTTACAGACATTCTTGATTTTACTTTAAAGGAATTCGGATTTGATCAATTGAATAAAAATTATTTTGATACTCTTTTAGTTGAAGTTGAGAAATCAAAAGTTGATAGAATGAAAGAAGAAAGTTTAAAGCGAAAAATAAATTTGCGTTACATTGATGATAATAAAATTGGTATTTCAATTAACGAAGCTACAGAAGAAAGAGATATAAGAGAACTAATTGAAATTTTTGCACTTGCGGCAGGAAAAGATTTTAACGATGACCTTTTCATAAAATTTTCAAAGATAGCAGACAATAATTCTAAAGATTTCATGAAACGAAAAACTGAGTTTCTCAATCATTTTGTGTTTAAGAATTACAGAACAGAAACCGAACTTTTACGTTACATGAAACGATTAGAAAATAAAGATCTTTCCCTTGCTCATTCTATGATCCCACTAGGTTCCTGCACAATGAAATTAAATGCTACAACTGAGATGGCTGGTATAACCTGGGATGAGTTTGCAAATATTCATCCTTTTGCACCGGAAGATCAAACCATTGGTTATAAAGAAATCTTTAGTGAACTGGAAAAAGATCTCTGCTCGATTACAGGATTCGATGCAGTTTCCTTGCAGCCAAATTCAGGTGCACAAGGTGAGTTTACTGGATTGATGGTGATTCGGGCCTATCAAAAAGATAAAGGTGAAGGAAAAAGAAATGTTGTGCTTATTCCATCATCAGCACATGGTACAAATCCTGCAAGCGCTGTTATGGCTGGTATGAAGGTAATTGTTGTTAAATGCGATGAGCATGGAAACATCGATACGGACGATTTAAAAAGGAAAGCAGAAGAAAACAAAGATAATTTATCTGCATTGATGATTACCTATCCATCTACGCACGGTGTTTTTGAGACGAACGTTACTAAGATTTGCAATTTCATTCATGAATATGGTGGGCAGGTTTATATGGATGGTGCAAATCTGAATGCGCAGGTAGGTTTAACTAATCCTGCAATTATTGGTGCAGATGTCTGCCACCTGAATTTACACAAGACATTTTGTATTCCGCATGGCGGCGGTGGACCAGGTGCCGGACCAATCGCTGTAAAAAAACATCTTGCACCATTTCTACCTGGTCATTCAATAATTAATGCTGGTAGAGAAAAACCAATTAATGCTGTTTCTTCTGCACCCTGGGGAAGCTCAGATATTTTGCTTATATCTTATGCTTATATAAAAATGATGGGTTCAAAAGGGTTAACACAAGCTACAGAAGCAGCAATTGTCTGTGCCAACTATATGATGGCAAAACTTAAATCGTTTTATAAAGTTTTATATACAGGTATTAATGGAAGAGTTGGACACGAATTTATTTTTGATATGCGCGAGTTTAAACAGTCAGTAAATATTGATGTTGAAGATATAGCAAAAAGATTGATGGATTATGGATTTCATGCTCCAACTGTTTCTTTTCCAGTTCCGGGGACTTTGATGATTGAACCAACAGAAAGTGAATCGAAAGCGGAGATTGACAGATATTGTGATGCCCTGTTATCAATCAGGAATGAAATTAAAGAAATTGAAGAAGGCAATTTTGATATAGAAAATAATGTTTTGAAAAATTCTCCACATACAATTCAAATTGTTGCTACTGATCACTGGAAGTACCCATACCCTAGAGAAAAAGCAGCATTTCCTTTGGATTTTACAAGGGAACAAAAGTTCTGGCCAGCAGTTGGAAGAATTGATAACGCATACGGTGATAGAAACCTGGTTTGCAGTTGTTTACCGATTGAGGAGTACATCGAAGAGCCGGTTTCTTAAGTTTGTATAATAATTATCAAAAATTACAGCAACTATTAGCGCTAATATCTTGCAGGATATATTATTACTGTTAATTATATTCTTTCTTTTATAATGCATTCCGACTAACTATCTTTTCGTTGTGAAAATCAGTTTTATAATAATAGCATTTTTAACGGTTGTCTTTTTTTCTGTGTCACAA
Organism: uncultured Ignavibacteria bacterium; assembly: GCA_965365225.1. Taxonomy (GTDB): domain Bacteria; phylum Bacteroidota; class Ignavibacteria; order Ignavibacteriales; family Ignavibacteriaceae; genus IGN2. The sequence continues at coordinate 21,934 of CBDUAV010000032.1, forward strand.
GGACAAACAGATACTATATTTTACAAAGGAAGTTATACTTTTGTAATAGATTCAATTGAAATTAAAGGAATTGAAACTACAGAAGAGTTTATCATTTTACGTGAGCTTACCATTGAACCAGGTGATACACTTAATTCAAAACTGGCATCTTACAACCGCGAGAGAATTTACAGTCTTAATATTTTCAACGATGTAAAGCTCGTACCATATTCAATTAATGATAAAAACATATTAAGAATTATTATTAAAGAAAGCTGGTATATTTATCCAATTCCATTTATTACTTTAAAAGATAAGGATTGGGATAAACTATCGTACGGAATTTCTGTATCCTTAAAAAATTTTAGGGGTAGAAATGAGAATCTGAAAGGAGTCTTGGCACTTGGCTATGATCCATCATTCAGCTTTTCATACTTAAACCCAAATCTTTCCTACAATCAGAATCTCATTTTTGAAACTAGGCTAGGTTACACGGAATTCACAAATAAAAGTGACATTGCGGAAAAATTAAATGACAGCAATTTTGAACAGAAACTCTTTACATCGAGATTGGCATTTGGAAAGCGATTTGGAAAATTTCATTGGCTTACATTAAACACCGGATTTGAATACATCGAAACTCCTTTTTACATTAAAGGAATAAATGCATCGAATGATAGAATTGATAGAACAGTAATTCTCGGGGTAAGTTACGTTTATGATACACGTGATCTCGTTCAATATCCAAAAAATGGAATTTTCACTTTTGTAAATCTGGAATTTAAAGGCTTGGGAATAAATGATATAAATTACAGAGTGGCTAATTTGGATTTTAGAGAATACAGAAGTTTTTTTGAAAAATTAACAGCCAAATGGAGATTAGCGTTTAGGCATACAGGAGGCAAGTTAGTACCTTATTATGATTACTCATATCTAGGCTACTCAGAAAGAGTTCGCGGGCATTTTCATGGAGAAAAAAGAGAGGGCAACGATAGCTTTATTGGTTCAGTTGAACTAAACTATCCAATCATTGAAGAGACTAGATTAAATCTTTATTTTATTCCATTGTTACCGCGTTCACTTTTATCGTACAGAGTTGCTGTAATTGCACAATTATTCGGTGATACAGGAACAACCCGAAATGCAGGCGAACCAGTTAGCATAAAAAATTTTGATACTGGCTATGGTGGCGGTATTTCGGTGCTATTACTGCCTTATGCCATTTTCCGATTGGAACTCGCTTTTAATGAACAAGGTGATACAGAATGGATATTTGATCTTGGAGCATCTTTCTAACATAGAATTATATTATACACTGCCTAAATTTATTTCTAAAAATAAAGTAATACTTTTAGAAGATGAATTTAAGCATGCAGTCAAAGTTATGCGCAATTCAGTAGGTGATAATTTATATGTTACAGATGGAGAAGGCAATATTTACAAATCAGAAATTTTATCAATAAAAAAAGACTCGTTAGCAGCACAAGTAAAAAAAATACATACATATAAAAATGAAGGTATAAATGTGGTTTTCTGTATTCCAAAATTGAAAAATCCTGACAGACTGAGATTTGCAATTGAGAAATCTGTTGAACTTGGAATAACCAGTTTTAAAATATTCGAATCAAAAAATACTGTGTCAAAAACTTCGAATTTAAAAAGACTACAGAAAATTGCTGTTGCCGCGATGAAACAATCGCTCCGCTCCTTTTTACCGCAAATTGAGTTCGATACTTTTGATGAAATAATAAAATGTGATGGCATTAAAATTATCTTTGATCAAAATGCAAAAAATGAATTTATACCTGAAGATAAATCCATAGAGCAAGTGTTTTTTATTTTTGGTCCGGAAGGTGGGTTTGATAATTCAGAATTAAATAAGATTGAAGCTACCAAAATCTTTAATCTCGCCAATAAGAGATTACGCACAGAAACAGCTGTTGTTAAGTGTGCATCTCTCTTAAGTTTGTCTTAAATTTTAATAATATTGCTTTTAAAAAAAACAACCCAGTGTTGGGGTAACACTGGGCGCCGACTCTTATGTTTCAAAGGGCAGGGGAGAACCCTTTGAAAGAGTCAAGAAAAGCTTATTGTGAAGATAAAACGTTGTAACATATTTGTCAATAGTTGCAAAAAATAATTTTTACCGTTTGTCATTTGATGCCAAAAGTGGACTAATTTATCCGATTGAAAGTTTAGTCTTTTTCTTCCGATTTGACTGATTCCCACCACTCCTTCTTTAAAATTTCATATTTCATTTTCTGCTTAGCATCTAATAATGCTTTAATTTCCGCATCTAAGTTTTCTATTAATTTATTCTTTTCGTTTTCAGAATCATTGCCTTCCAACTGAAGCTTTTTTAATTCAGGTGAATAGGTTGATAGAATTACTGAAACCTCATTTTTCTGATTATCGTTCAGTAAAAGTTTTACGCCAATTTTATCTACCAGTGATTGGATTTCATCTGCACTTAATTTCAAAGTATCAGTCTGCGCAATAAGCACAAACGTAAAAAGATAAACTAATATGGTGATAATTTTAAATTTCATGACTATTGTGTTTATTTTTCAAAATTTTCTGTTGTTCTGTCAAATGTAACATCAATAAATCAAAATTGCAATGTATTGATGGAATCAGATTTATTTGCATAAAATTGAGTTTATAAATGATATCGTAATTATTTATCTTTTGAGTCCATTTAACATAATTATTTCATTGGATTCTAAAGAAAAATCAGCATTAAAAATTATTGAATATTACGTTAAACTCCTTGCAGATAGGAGTTTTACAGTTTCCAATCCCAAAAAGCAAAACTTTGCTTATGGTATTGATGTTTCTGATAAAAGAGGTAAAGTATCACTATTAGTTTATTTTGGGAAAAAAGGAAACAAAACAGTTCTGCAGGGAGACAAGGAATCCGAAATTTACAAGAATGTAAATGATTTAATTTTTGGCGAGAGATTATTTACTGAAAAAAGAGAAGTTTTTAATCCTAAATCTTACATTGGCACTGATGAATCTGGAAAAGGTGATTATTTTGGACCATTGGTAATTGCTGGAATTTTTGTTAATCCTGGCACTAGTGCAGAGCTTATAAAACTTGGTGTGAGGGACAGTAAAACTATTTCGGACCAGCAGATAAAATCACTTGCACGCGATATAAAAAAGATAACAGATAAGAATTTTAATATTATTGTCATCTCGCCTGAGAAATATAATGAGCTGCACCTTAAAATGGGAAATGTAAATAAAATACTTGGCTGGGCTCATGCAAGGGCACTTGAAAACATTTTAAATAATTGTAAAACGGAAGAAGCAGTTAGTGATAAATTTGGTAATGAAAGATTGATATTAGATGCGCTGCAGGCAAAGGGTAAAAAGATAAAATTGTATCAAACAAGCAAAGCCGAAAGATACACTGCAGTTGCAGCAGCTTCAATTATTGCAAGAGATGTAGTTATTCGCTGGTTCGAATCAAATAGTAAAAATATTGGATTTAAAATTCCAAAAGGTGCATCCGATGCTGTAGAATCAACTGCAAAAAATATTTTAAAGAAATATGGGGAGGAAAAATTGAATTCTTTAGTAAAAATTCATTTTAAGACATCTAAAAAAGTTTTTGAAAGTATTTAGGAGTTTTACATGGCAGCAAAAACTCAAGTGAGAAGAATTGGTGTTTTAACCGGAGGGGGCGATTGCCCGGGCTTAAATGCTGTAATTCGTGGTGTGACAAAACCAGCGCAGGACTATGGAATGACAGTTTATGGAATTCTTGATGGCTTTGAAGGTTTTGTCGAAGGTAAATCAACTGAACTTAGAAACAAAGATGTGTCGGGAATTCTTTCCCGCGGAGGGACAATTCTTGGCTCATCTAATAAAGGAGATCCGTTTCACTGGCCGGTAGAAAAAGAGGGTAAAATTGAAATAATTGATAAATCTAAGAATGTTTTACGCAATTACAATGCCTGGGATCTTGATGCTGTAATAGCCATCGGTGGTGATGGCACAATGCACATTTGTAATAAGCTAAGTGAACTGGGAATTAATGTAATTGGTGTCCCCAAAACTATTGATAATGATCTTGATGCTACTGATATGACTTTCGGTCACGATTCAGCAGTGTATATTGTTTCGCAAGCCTTAGACAGATTACATACCACAGCTTCTTCACATCATCGTGTAATGGTAGTGGAAGTTATGGGAAGATATGCTGGTTGGATTGCACTGCATGGAGGTTTAGCAGGAGGTGCTGATGTTATTTTAATCCCTGAGGTTCCATTTTCCTGGGATAGTGTTTATGCAAAAATTCATAAAAGAGAATTGATGGGAAAACGTTTCAGTCTTGTTTGTGTCTCTGAAGGTGCTAAATCTATTGGTGGTGAGCTTGTTACTAAAGGAACAGATTTGAGGAGGACAGACCCAATTCAACTTGGAGGTATTGGAAAAGTTGTTGCAGACAATATTGAAGAAAATACAGGAAGGGAAACGAGAGTGACTGTTCTTGGGCATTTACAGAGAGGTGGAAGCCCAACTCCATATGATCGAATATTATCAACTAAATTTGGTTCGTATGCAATTGAAATAGCTTCTAAGAAAAGGTTTGGATGCATGGTTGCCCTAAAGGGAAATGAAGTAGTAGATGTGAAAATTGAGGATGCTATTCAAAAGCAGAAATTGGTTAAACCTAGCAATCAAGCTGTAATGGCTGCCCGAGCCGTAGGAATCGCATTTGGAGATGAGTAAAATATGACAAATAATTATTGATTTTAGACCTGTAAGCATATATATTTGGGCTGCTTTTTTTAAAAATCTAATATCAGATTTTTTTTGTTTAAAAA
>CBDUAV010000033.1:0-26368 GCA_965365225.1 uncultured Ignavibacteria bacterium
CCGCCGATAACTGCCCAGGGGGTAACCGCTAAATCTAATTTTTTTGCCATTGGAAGAAGCTCTCTCTCAACTGTTCTTTCAAGTAATGAATATTTTATTTGAAGAGCAACAAACTGTGACCATCCTCTAAGTTCCGCGATTGCATTCATTCGTGAGACAATCCAGGCGGGCGTATCAGAAATACCTATATACATGATTTTTCCAGCTCGAACCATATCATCAAGTGCACGAAGAATTTCTTCTTCAGGAGTAGTGTAATCCCATGCATGCAACCAGTAAAGATCAATGTAATCTGTTTTGAGCCGCTTAAGACTTGCTTCAAGTGATTGCATCATATTTTTTCTATGGTTTCCACTAAAGTTCGGATCATCTCTGCGCGTATGCAAAGTGTACTTTGTAGCAAGCACAAAATGATCTCTGTCAGATGCAATAAATTCACCAACAAATTTTTCCGATGTTCCTTCAGTATACCTGTTGGCAGTATCGATAAAATTTCCTCCTGCATTTGAGAAAGTGTCAAAGACCTTTTTGCTTTCCTCTTTATTTGAACCCCATCCCCACTCTTCACCAAAGGTCATGGTACCCAATGCAAGTTCGGAGACACGCAAACCACTTTTACCAAGAAGTTTATAATTCATTTTTTATTCCTTCTTTCAATTTAATAATGAAAGTATCTTTTTTTTGTTTACAGAATTAGGATAAAAATCTCCCATCCATCTCACACACCTGTTTGCATCCAGAGGAACACCAATTGCCGGCACATCATACTTTGCACACAACCTTAATCCGTTTACAAGTTCAGGGATGCAGGCAATACCAAAAATACTAATATTCTCACCGCTCGATCTTGCAAGTTTAAATATTTTTTTAAGATCGGCTTCTCTCCAGATATATGCTTTTATATTCCTGATCTTCATCAGTTTGCTCACCGCGTTTATAGAACAATTTTTAGAACAGCTCTTGCAAACATAATCTGTTCCGTCTGAAGCAGACAAGCAATCTTTGTCAAGATCGTGAAGACAGTGAGGTAAAAAAGCATACTTTGTTGGAGATGATTTGAAACTTTCTTTATTCAATCTATTCACAATTTCAATTTCGATCATATAAAGTAGATATTGTTCATGGGACGTAGTAAGAGTAGACTCACACCTTTCTGCAATTGTAAGATTTTTAAGATGAGAATCAATATCAGTAAAATATTTTGAAAGCGAATCCTCGGTTAAATAAAGTATGCCGTGCAGGAAGGTTTTGCTTGGATTTGCTCTGAGCTCTTTTTTTAGCCTTCTTTTATGCTCGGTTTTTTTTCTTAAAAATTCTACAAAATGAGATTGACTTTTTACTTTTTGAAGAATGGAATCTGTTACTTTGCTCAGTTCTTTAAAAAAATAATCAGAAGTATTCTGCTCACCATAAAGCGAATATGTTTTACCAATTATCTTTTCTTGGATCATTTTATCTAATGTATTAAATATCAAAGAATAACCACACAATTATATATCATTAGCTCACATAAACACAAGCTCAATTTCAAGCTTAATTGACAAATTACAGAGTAAAACATCTGGAAGTTGCTGTACATTTTATTTAAGTTTAAACTAAATATTAACCGAATAGGTCCTCTAAAAAATGTTAAAGAAGAAATTGTCTATAATAATTCTTATCACATTATTTTTAACATTGAACTGTGTTCCTCAAGATGATCAATACACTAAAACCCGCGATGAGATGGTTTCAGAACAGATTGAAAACCGAGGAATAACAAACCAGGCAACACTTAATTCAATGAGAAAAGTATTGCGCCATAAATTTGTTCCGCCAAATTTAGTTGAAAGGGCTTATAACGATAGTCCTCTTCCAATCGGATACGGACAGACAATCTCCCAGCCCTATATTGTTGCATATATGACTGCGGCAATTAATCCAAAACCGAAACAAAAAGTTTTGGAAGTCGGAACAGGCTCCGGTTACCAGGCTGCAGTGCTTTCAGAAATCGTTGAAGAAATTTATACTATCGAAATAATAACAGAGCTCTATAATTCTTCAAATAAAAGATTAAAAGAGCTGGGTTATAAAAACGTATTCTGCAAAAATTCTGACGGGTATCATGGCTGGAAAGAGTTTGCACCGTTTGATGCGATAATTGTCACTGCTGCTGCGGAGTACATTCCACCACCGCTAATTGAGCAATTAAAAGATGGGGGGAAGATGATTATCCCTGTCGGTTCGCCATTTTTGAATCAAACATTAATACTTGTTGAAAAGAATGGTGAAGAGATCACAACCACTTCTTTGCTGCCTGTAAGATTCGTTCCCTTTACGAGGGAGAATTGAAAACAAGAAATGTTTCATTACCTAAGATTTCTGTCTCCGTATCACTTCTTTCAATTGCTATAATTGCATTCCAGCTTTCGCTTATTCAAATACTCTCAATTGTTCAATGGTATCATTTTGCTTACATGGTTATTTCTGTAGCACTTCTGGGATTTGGTGCGGCAGGAACTACTATTTCCCTGGCAAGAAAATTCTTAATTGAAAAAGCCGATTTACTTTTACCCGGAATAATGATCCTATCCGGGCTGACGATGGCTGTTTCAGTAAGTGTTGCACAAGCTGAATCTATTCGCTTCGATTCTTACTTATTATTTGCAGATTACGCTCATCTCTGGAAACTGATAGCTACCTACTTACTTTTTTTTATTCCATTCTTTTTAGGTGCACTTGCAATAGGAATCGTTTTTATAAAATATATTGATAAAATTGGCATTCTCTATTTTGCTAATATGCTAGGATCAGGTATTGGGGGTGTTGCCGCAGTTTTTCTTATGTGGGTGTTTTTTCCCCAAAAACTTCCCGCTGTAATTGCAGGGATAGCATTTCTTGCCGGGCTGATTATTATCTCAAAAGAACATCAAACCGGTTTTACAATTATTGTTAGTATTACTGTGGCTGTTCTTTCATTCTTTTATATCTCACCTTCTGAATTAAAACTTTCTGAGTACAAAGGATTATCAAAAACTCTGAATATTCCGGACTCAAGAATCATTTTAAGAGAAAGCAGTCCTTATGGATTAATTCATATTATTTCAACTCCATATTTGCGTTATGCACCTGGATTAAGTATAAAATATCCCGGAATTGTGTCTGTTGGGAATGCTGCATTCAACAACGGTGAGTGGGTGGGTCCGCTAATATCAAAAAGACAGGATTCACTTAATTATCTGCTCTTCACTACAGAAAATCTTGCATATGCAACAGGTGAAAGAAAAAACGTTTTAGTTCTTGGTGCGGGAACGGGAAAACAGTTAAAGATAGCATTATTAAATGTTGCAGAAACAGTTACATCGGTTGAATCGAATAAGGCGTTGATAAATATTTTAAAAGATAAGCTTGCATCGAAAGTTGATTCGCTTTATCAAAATAAATCGGTGAGATTGAAAAACATTTCTCCAAGAACATTCCTGCTATCCACTCATCAGAAATTCGATTTGATTACACTACCGGTTATAGATGCATTTGGCGGAAGTTCGGGGTTATTTGCCTTACAGGAACAGTACATACTGACGACAGAATCTTTTAACGAAATGCTTAACTCTTTGGATCGTGATGGTGTTATTAGCATCTCCACCTATATTGATTACCCATATCGCAATCCCCTAAAAATTCTCTCGACATTCGCTGAAGCTTTTGAAAAAAGAAGAATAGAAAATCCGGCAGAGTACATTTTTGCTATTAAGAACTGGAATACAATCACATTTTTTATAAAAAAGGATCCGCTTAATTTTTCAGAAATAGAATCAATTAGAAATTATTGTAACAGGATGAATTTTGATCCGGTATTACTGCCGGGAATAACACAAACAGAAAGAGAACGATTCAACAAACTGCAGGATACTTCCCTTTATTCAATTTTTGATAAAATTCTTTATTCTAAAAAAGAACGTGAGATACTCTACGCTGAATACCCTTTTAATATAAAACCGTCAACAGACAATCAACCGTACTTTTCGCAGTTCCTTCAGTGGAGAACAATCCCGTTGCTTGCGGATCTTTTCGGAAATCAGTCTGTACCATTTTTTGAAGTGGGATACCTGCTTCTTTACTTAACTTTCATTCAACTTGTAATACTTGCTTTCCTTTTCATCATTCTTCCTTTATTTAAAATGGGCTTTAAAGGTGGCGGAAAAATCCGCACAATAGCTTACTTCGGCGGATTAGGATTGGGTTATATGTTTATTGAAATAATATTGATACAAAGTTTTACTCTTTACTTTGGAAATGTAATTTATGCGGCAGCATTAGTAGTATGTCTGATGCTTGTTTCGTCCGGATTCGGAAGTTTGGTTTCTCAGAAAATAACGCCAAAACCATATAGAATTATAGCAATCATTTTTATTATCATCATTTCGCTATTAATTTATACTTTGTTTCTATCAGGATGGATTAAGACAACCATCGGATTCAGCTTAACTGCAAAAATTATCTTATCGTTTTTAATAATTGCCCCTCTTGCATTTTTTATGGGAATGCCGTTTCCGCTTGGATTAAGATCTCTTTCTGCTAGTAACGACATTCAAGTTCCATGGGCTTGGGGAATAAACGGAGTCTTCTCAGTTGTATGTGCTGTACTTGCTACTATAATTGCTGTTGAGTTGGGATTTATTTGGGTAATGGTATTTGCAATCGGGGCTTATGGTTTGGTTCTCATTAGCAACTTAAAGATAAATTAAATGCTTCCACTCTATCTTGAAAAACTAACCTTACCCGAACTTCATAAAAAAGCACATGCTCTTCATCAACTACTTGTTGAATGCAGGCTTTGTCCCAATGAATGTATGGCTAAGCGAACCAAAGGAGAAACAGGTGACTGTCACTCAACGGATGAAGTTATAATTTCAAGTGTTGGTTCGCACTTTGGGGAAGAGCCGCCGTTGGTAGGGACAAATGGCTCCGGGACAATCTTTTTTACAAATTGTAACCTTGACTGCCGGTTCTGCCAGAACTATGATATAAGCCATTTGGGAATGGGAGACAAAGTCTCGATAACTGATCTTGAAAGTGCAATGCTGCAGCTTCAACGGAGAGGATGCCACAACATCAACCTTGTAACACCAACGCACTTCACAGCACAGATTGTTGACGCACTAATACTCGCAATTGAAAAAGGATTAGAGATTCCGATTGTTTACAACTGCGGCGGGTATGAATCTGTTGAAACTATAAAGCTGCTTGAAAATATAGTTGATATTTATATGCCTGATATAAAATACTCAATCAATGAAAATGCACTTAAATTTTCCGGTGTGCAGAATTACTGGCAAACAATTAAACCTGCCATTGAAGAAATGCACAGGCAGGTTGGTGATCTTAAAATAAGTAAAAGAGGTATTGCTCAAAGAGGTTTGCTTGTCCGTCATCTTGTTTTGCCAAATGATGTTGCAGGATCAAAAGCTGTAATTGATTTCGTAGCTGATGAAATCTCCACCGAAACTTATTTGAACATAATGGATCAATACCGGCCAGCATACAATGCACACAAATATGAAAAACTCAATCGAAGAATCACTCCTTCAGAATACGACGAAGTTGTTGATTATGCTTTTAGTAAAGGTTTGAGAAGAGGTTTTAATGAATATTCATAATAAATGAAATGTTGTTTGTCAACAGCGAACGATTAACAACTAAGCTTCAAAAATGTAGCTTGACTTTAAATTAGCAATTAAATACGTATGCACTAAGCATATTTATCTAAACGGAGGAAATGATGAAATATCAATTATTGTTTCTTCTGCTGTTTACATTTATTACCCTATTCTGTTTCACTTCTCTAAATGCACAATGGTATGAAAGAACAAATGGTTTGCCAGATGGCTGGCGTGCTTATACTATGGATGCTTATGATAGCTTGATAGCTGTTGGACCATACTTTCCTTATTATCCAGGACCTGATTCATTATACATTACTACAGATGGTGGTCATAACTGGTATCCAATTGAATTGCCAGACACATTAAAGCACTATGATACACCTGTAGATATTTCCATTATAGGGAAAGATAACATCTGGTTTTGTACTGGTGGAATAGGTGGTGTACAACCTGATGGTGGAAAAATATTCTGCACAACAGATGGAGGATTAAACTGGCAGCTTCAGTTTTATGATACTTCAATGACTAAGTTTATGAACTACATTGAAATGTTCGATTCGGTAAATGGTATTGCCATGGGAGATGCTAGTGCTGATGATAAACCGGCTCTTTTTCTTAAGACAACGAACGGAGGTATTGATTGGATTTCACAAAATGATAGTTCTTTAATGGGCTTTAATTCTGGAGATGTTTGGAGAAGAGTGGATTTCGTTGATATGAATATTGGATATATTAGCGGCTCTAAACCTGGATTGTATAATCGTAGATTATATAAAACAACGAATAGTGGAAAGGATTGGGAATTTATTAGTGATACAATCGCCTGTGGCGTTATTAAAGCATATGATGAAAATATATTATTATGTCAAGGAGGAAGTGCAATCACAGGAAATTTGGACCGTACTTTTGATGGCGGACAAAACTGGGAAAGAGGCAGGTGGGATTTTATGCAGTGGGGAATGGATATTGAATATATACCTAACAAACCATCTGATGTATGGCTTGTCTCAAAAAGTATGTGTTTTAGTAGTGATACTGGAAGAACCTGGACAGCAGAATTTCAAAACGAAGATATTCTATTTATGGATATTGTTTTTATTGATGAATATAATGGCTGGTTATTAGGTGGAGATTTAGGTAGCCCACTAAAGTTTTATATTTATAGAACAAATAATGGTGGACACGGTGGTATAGTATCTGTTGATGAGAGTAAAACTAATTTTAAGATAAGTACTTTTATTTTAGAACAAAATTATCCAAATCCATTCAACCCCTCAACAACTATCCAATATCAAATACCCAAATTAAGTTTTGTCACGCTTAAAGTTTACGATATTTTAGGCAATGAAGTCATAACATTAGTTAATGAAGAGTTGCAAAAAGGTAATTATGAAGTTGAAATCAATGGAAGAAACTTAATTAGCGGTATATATTTTTATCAACTTAAAGCCGGGAATTTTATACGAACAAGGAAAATGGTTTTAGTAAAATAACGGGAATCAGATATAGCATTTTTTCTTTTTGGCTTTTTTCATTGTCATATTTATCCACTCCTCAATTGAACTTTCCTCAATTAAAGAGTAGCTTTCAGTACTGAATTGATAATCGGAGACATTAAATGAAAACATTTCTTTCTTTCTTTGCGGTAATTTTTATTGTAATCATTTTTTACTCCTGCGCTAATGAAAATCTTCAGCAAAAAGGCTCACCTGAATACATAGCAGAAGTTGAAGAGTGGCATCAGAAAAGAATTGAAAGACTTAAAGATGAAAACGGGTGGCTAACTCTTGTTGGGCTTTACTGGCTGGAAAAAGGGAAAAACTATTTTGGATCGAATAAAGAAAACGATATAGTTTTTCCTGAAAATGCACCGGATAAAATAGGCTCAATAACCTTACAAGACACATCAATTACTCTCAATGTAAATGATAATATACAAGTAACAAATAACAGTGAGATTGTAAAAGAAATAGTTTTACAGCACGATCTTACAGGAGATCCGACAATATTGGACCACAGCTCACTTCGCTGGTATATTATTAAACGCGGTGAAAAATTTGGGATAAGACTGCGCAATACGGATGCAAAGCTTAGAAAAGAGTTTGAAGGGATTGAACGATTTCCTGTAAACGATAATTGGCGACTTAAAGCTAAATTTGAAAGTTACGATCCACCAAAGATTATTTCTCTGCCGACACAGCTTGGCACTGTGGTGGAAGAAAAATCTTCCGGTGCTGCTGTGTTCACGATTGACGGCAAGGAATACCGGCTTGATGCTATTGATACAGGAAAACGATACTGGTTTATTTTTGCAGATGAGACAAACGGAAAAGAAACTTACGGTGCAGGACGGTACTTATATATGGATAAGCCAGATTCAAATGGAAATATGATTATTGATTTTAACTATGCTTACAATCCTCCGTGTGTTTTTACAAAGTATGCTACTTGCTCTTTTGCACCTAAACAAAATCATCTTCGGTTAGATGTTACTGCTGGTGAAAAAACATGGGGAAAAGATCACTGAAACCTGGCAACCAATTCTTTGATTGTCTGCAAGTGATGCTCATCGTGCTCTAAAACAAATTGCGCCATATCAATTGGTCTCATTAGCAAATTTAAACGTGGGTGAATAGAATTTTTGTTCAAAGTTGAATCATCAAGTTCGCTGAGTCTTTTTACAAAATGTTCCCTTACTATACTAAATTCATTTAAAAGTGAATTAATATCTTTTTCATTGTGCGCTGATTCGCTAGTTTTTTTGTTTTTTAAATCGGCTGGTCGCAACGTATCTTTGCCTTCAATAAAATCATCTATCCTTCCGCTGTGCAGTTCTTCCAAATCAACAAGATGACCGATGTTTTCTTTGACTGACCAGTTTTCCTCAATTTTTTTTACCAACACTTCTTCTGAAACAGGATTCACAAACTCTGCAATTCTTTCGGAGGTTTCCCTCAATTTTGATAAAATAGATTGAAAATCGTCTTGATTTAAATTAAAAGTGAATTTTTTATCGAACCATTTAACACGATTCATTTTTTATCTCCATTCAGCCAGAATAATCCCGCTTATTAAAAATGCGACTAAAACATATCCTGAATCAATAAACCAGAGAGTGGTTGGACGTTGTGTAAACAAATTATGTATAAGACTAATCGCTGCTACAAATCCAAACCAGCATAGAAAAGCAGCAAGCATTCCGTACAGAAATTGTGGTGATGCGTTTAGATCAACTCCGTAATCGATAAAAACTGAAAGAACATAGGTGGCAATTAACCATGCAACAAAAGAAATAATATATGGTGTTGTTCCAGCTCCACCTTTTAAATCTTCTTTGGTTTTGCCAGTGGCTTTAACCCACTGCTTAGCAAAGAGTAACGGTGAATACCATAAAGCACCTATAAAAAATGATACAACTGCAGCAACCAAAATTGCAATGTAATTTACATGTATTTCATACATTTTTACCTCCTATTTAAAAATGTATTTTTGAAAAGACTGTTTTACAACAGTTTTACTCACTGAAAACAGAAATCAATCCATGAGTTATAACCTCCGGGGGTCCGACAAGATGATCGGATCCATCGAACACTTTTGTTTCCAATTTTAAATTAGGATAATCACGCTCCTGCATTATCGTAACCAGTTCATCAATAGGATTAAAATATTTTTCTTCGGAAGCTTCACTCCCCACTGAGATAAAAGCTTTTGCGGAGACTTCACTTAAAGTTGATGAGGCTTGTTCTTCATAATCAAATATTATAAAATTTTCCGGCAAAAGGTATGGGCTGCCGACAACGTATTTATTAAAAATCTCCGGTTCAGTAAATAGGGAGTAAAGCGCAAACAATCCACCCAAAGAGTAACCTGCTATTGTCCGATCATCTTTTTCAGTTTTGTAGTTATTGTCAATAAAAGGAATTATTTCTTCGCTGATAAATTTTAGAAAATTATCAGCTCCACCCGAATTATCCGGTCTGTAATCCCTGTTACGTTTATTGCCTGCACTTTTATCAACTGCACCATATCCGATTCCAACAATAATCAATTCGGGAATATTTCCACCTATCTCAAGGTAACGTGTAATTCCTGCTGCAAATCCGTAGGAAATATCGCCATCTAAAACGAACAATACCGGGTATAGTTTATCAGAAATATTGTATTCATCAGGTAGGCTAATGAAAATGTGGAATGTATCATCAACAAATTGAGAGTATATTAGTTTTACTTGTGTATTGTAAAGATTAAAATCATTAACATCAGACACATCTTGCTGTGCTGATGCTGAAACATAATTAATAAATAATATAATTGAACTAAACATTAAAAAGTAACTTTTCATTGTTGCTCTCCTGCTTTATAGAATATTTAATTTTCAATTAAAAATTCTGAAACTTCCTTAACTCCATTCTTAATATTTTCATTTTTAATATTAGCTTTATAAAAAGAGTAAAGTTTTTCATCTTCAAGTAAATTTTTAATTACGCCCGGAAGCATTTTTATTTTAGGCTCATAAATACCAAGTTTTTTTTCTCTTAAATAGTCTATATTTCCCTGCTCTTGTTCCCAGATATAGTCATTTACAACAGAGACTTTGCCTAAATTCAGAATCTCCATAATTGTCGAAGCACCACATTTAGTTATAACAACATCGCAGATATTTATCAATTCATAAATAAAATCCACATATCCATAAATTTTAAAATTAACAGTCTGGTATTTATCTTTAAGTTTATTTGCACTATTAAGCAACGCATCGTTTTTGCCGCAGACTATTGCAATCTGTGCATTTAATTTTGCTTTTAACAGCTCCTGCAAAATTCTTTTTCCTTTAGGAATACCATCGCCGCCACCAAGAATTAAAACAACTTTTTTATTAACATCAAATTTTAGATTTGTCTTTGCTACAATTTTATCTTCACTATTCATCTTTTTTGAAAATTTATCATCAAGCACAAAAGGAAATGCAGTAGTAATATTTTTTAAAAACTTTTTGTTTATTCTTTCTTTCAATTTATCACTAAATACTATAAAATTTATACTACCCCACATAAACCACATAGGGTGTGGTGTAAATGGGTCTGTTACAACTGTCTGAACTTCAGTTTTTAAGTTGTGCTTTTTTAAAATTTTGTAGATTGGCTGAATCAAAAAGAAATGGAAAATTATAATCTTATCGGGTTTTTCATCTAAAATTATTTTCTCTAAATATCTCTTCATATAACCAGCAACGGAATAGCAGCTTAATTTTCCGAAAAAAGAAATTTTATTCATTGCATATAAAAATTCAAAAAACCATCTGCCTTTGTATTGAAGAATTCGGTAACCATCTTCAATTATAAAACGTACCCAGCTTGGAGTTTTTTCAAATCCATAGATTAATTGTGTCTCAATTGTTTCTGAAAAATGATCTTTTATATAATTATGAACGGCTTTGGCAGGCGCTAAATGCCCACCACCGGTTTTTAGGTAAGCAAGCAGATATTTTCTTTTTTCTTTCATCAAATTATTATCTTAATACCGGATGAGATTCTTTTACCATTTCTCCATTCTCAATCATTTCTGCTATTTTAAAGGTACCCAGCTTTCTTACTTTTAAGAATCCATCCCAGGCTGATTCTGCAAGCGTTCCCCTGTTTAACAGATCATATAACCACTGATCTGTATATTCAGGATTCACCTGTTTAAGTGCAGCTTGAATTTCACGTAGCCACTTCCTGTTAAATTTTTCCTGCGAACCGATAATAGGACTCATAATAATTGGAATACCCAGTGCACTATAAAACGAAAGTTCGCTGGGTTTCGTCCACAAAATATCAGTGTCACGTAAAGCCCGGTTAAATTGATCAAAATATTCCTGCAGAGATTTTGAATAAATAATATTTATGCATCCCCCCGCGGCATCAACTTCGCTCTTAACAGATTCAAAATATTCACTAACCTCCTGCCTTATTCCTGCAACAAGGTTTAATCTAACTTCACCAGCTATTAGTTTTTCTTTTAAACTATGTACTATCTTCCCGCCAATTTCTTTCTGTGCACCTGCGCCGCCAACAGCGTAAGTAATTGTAAGTTTTCTTTCGTTTCTGAAAACACAATTTTTCTTCCCCAGAAAATACTCGACGTTTCTTCCATGCCTTGCCCAAAATTTTTCTTTGGGATCCAGGTAAAACAACCGCTGAGCAAGATCTTTTTTTAATACTGAAAGATTTTTATCCCCCAGGAGCTCAATAGGAAGTGGAAAGCCGGTGAGATGAATTCTTTCTTCAGGGACACCATAAGCTTTTAGTCTTTGTGCTGCCATACCGCAAGGTGCAAAATATTCTATCCTGCTTTCCCAGGGTTGCTTTGCAACCCAAACACGGTTTATATCCGCATCGCAGATTATGCAGTATATTTTAGTAAAACCATTTTTATCAGCAGCAATAGCAGATGCATAAAATGAAGTGACCAGCGGTAAAACTTTTGTTGATATTTTTTCAAGCATTCCTTTGCACAAACCCTTTTCAATAGTAGATTCAAGCAAATTCACCTGGAAAGTTGTGTTTGAAAGATTACGCATCGGGTAAAAAGATGGTATGTGCATTAAAGCATCGAGCATGGAAAATAAAGGTGGACCAACAATCGGTATGCCCTTTGCACGTGAAAAGAATTCATACGCATTTAAAAGTCTTTTCCACAATTTCTTCTCAGATTTCGAAATAGCTTCAGAAGAGCCAACAGTAATTATTCCCTCCTCTGCAATCTCCTTTAAAGGATATACAGCCCGCTGATGACCGTAACCCATATCGGCAGAAACAATCCAGGCTTTGCCGGTTGATGTATTCATAAGTTTATAAGTGAGATAAGAAAATTTTCTTAAAAGAAAGATATGAAATTATCGGAAGCAATGCTTTTGCTAAAAGTTGTATAATTTATGGAAAGATTAAAGTGAATTTATTTTAATTACTTAAGCAGAGTGGGAAAAGGTTAAGATGCTCTTTTTCCTTCTTTACTTTTAAACCACTCAAGTGTAATAACTGCAAGAAATATTACAACGCCAATAAAGAATATTAAGACTTCATCCATAATGGGTTCCTTTTTAATAATTTTACATCCTAATTATAAACATCAAATGTTCAGAAAGAATTAAGGGATTGTTAACTTAATGTTAATTAATATTGAGCTGTTTGTATCTTACTTGAAAGAAATACACTAAAAATACTTTTGTGATGAAATTGAAAAACCCATATAGCGGCTTGCGTAACATACCCAAAAACATATGGGTGCTTTCCGCTGCAACGTTAATTAATCGTGCCGGTACAATGGTTTTACCTTTTATTGCTCTATACGCAAGGCAGGAAATTAAAGTTAGCACAGGGGATGCAGGTTTGGTTCTAGCTTTTTATGGAATTGGCGCTTTCATCTCTTCACCTTTTTCAGGGAAGCTAAGCGATAAGCTTGGAACCTTAAAATTAATGAAAATTTCTCTTTTCACTTCGGGACTGTTTTTAATTACATACTCATTTGTGACAAGTTTTATTTTGTTTTTGATACTTAGTTTTTTCTGGGCGGTCCTTAGCGAAGCTTTCCGCCCTGCTAGTCTTTCATTTATTTCAAATGAAGTTTCACCAGACAGAAGAAAAACAGCGTTTGCACTAAACAGGCTTGCTATAAATCTTGGAATGAGTATCGGACCAGTAATTGGTGGATTGCTTAGCTCAATAAATTTTTCACTTTTATTCTATGTTGATGGGATTACTTCTATTGCAGCAGGAATATTTATTTTATTTTTTCCGTGGCAGGAACATGAGAAAGTTAAGAAGCTAATTGATGATAGCAGCGTTAAATCAATAGAGAAAAAAAGCGTTTTTAGAAATAAAAAATTCATCTACTTCATACTTGCATTAATCCCCGTTGAGATGGTTTTCTTTCAGCATATTGGTGCAATGCCGTTATTTATTGTTAACGAGTTAGGATTTTCCAATGCAACTTTTGGGGTACTAATTGCAATAAACACTGTAATTATCATATTTATCGAGGTTCCACTTAATGATTCAATGCGGTTTTGGGAAGATTGGAAATCATTAGCGCTTGGTGCTTTGCTTGCCGGAGTTGGATTTGGAATAATGGCTTTTACCAAAACACTTTCACCAATTGTAATTACTATTGTGATCTGGACGTTCGGAGAAATGATTCTATTCCCAGCATCAGGGGATTTTGTTGCAAAAATATCACCCGAAAAACAGCGTGGTGAATATATGGGTTATTTTCAGATGTCATTCAGCTTTGCTTTTATGGTAGGACCGTGGTTGGGCGCAGAGGTGCTTGAACAATTTGGCTCTTTTAATCTCTGGATGGGATGCCTCGTCTTTGGTTTAATATCTACAGTGATGATGTGGCGACTGAAAGGTAAGTAATAATATTATAATTTAAAGTAAAGCCCACTAAAGCAGTGGGCCTTAATTATAAAAGCAAGAAAAATAAAATAATCTTTTACTCTTTATTCTTTTCCATAAGCATGTCTTTCGATTTTCTTCTTTTTATAATAAATAGTATGACGGGAACTAAAATAGCTACAATAACTATCCATAAAATTAAGTAAAGCCACCATTTTGATGGATAGAGTTCATCTTTCCATTTTTCTATATCTGCTTCAATTTCGTCTTTCTGTTCATTTGTTAAAAGACCACCCTCAATTAAATATGGCACCCAAACAGGTTTAATCGATTTAAACCAGGTACTATCGGTAAAATCCGTGAATGTTTTTTCAGATGCTACGCTACTCTTTACTCCCAGATTTTTAATCTCATCTTTTATAAAAAGATTCACTGACTCAACAAACTCATCACCAAAATTAAACTCCTTCAAGTTGATGCCTTTTAATCTGAATTCATTTCTAATAGATCTCCAAACATTTTGGTCCACTGATTTATGATACCATTCAACAAAGAGTGAATCAATTTCTTTAAGCTCCTCAGCTTTTTTACTTTTTTCTGCATAAACATCTACAAGCCTTGGTCCAATTACTTGCCACATATTTGCAAATTGCTCCTGCTGCTCTTGAACCGTTTGGATATCTGCAGGATTTAGTGATGTGGCTTCTAAAAATCTCATATTATCTCTCATTGAGATTTTTATATTCTCCAAAACATCATCCTTTTTTTCTATGCGCCTAACAATGTTTTTATCTTCTGTTGATAGAGTAGCTTTCTCTCTCATAATTGGAGGCACAAGTTTATCCATCATAGCCAAAACAAGTTTATCCCGTTCCATTATAGAATTTCTCAACTCCTCAACAAATTCCTCCAGCTCAGCAATCGTTTTCTGGTCTTTTCTTCTCTTGTTTTCTAGTTCATCAATCATAGCAATTATTTCATTGTTTCTTTCCGTTAAATAATCAACCTGGGTTTCTAGTTCTACAACTTCAGTTTGCAGTACATCAATAGTAGCAAAATCTTTTTGTCTTAAAACAAAAGCAGCATTTAATTTCTGAATTGATTTATCGAACTTATCCGGGTAAAGACTTTTGTCCAGTAATTCTTTATGCTTCTTATATTCGTCCTTTAACTCATTTATTTTATCTACTACAATGTTTAACTCTTCAAGTGAAGTCGCATCTTCTATCTGCTGTTTAATTTCCTTGTGCCCGTATTTAAAACCCTGCACAATATCATAATCAGATTGTGCAAGTGAATATTGAAAAAATGAGGAGAGTAGGAAAAAGAAAATTACTTCTATCAATCTTAACTTTTTCATCTATTCCCTCCTTCAATTCCCACGTTGGTTAAACTGATTTTTTTACCGCCGTTGATCAGTTCAATATATGGTGTGCGCTGATTGAATGCTGGATCTTCAATTCCAAACTCAGAAATAAAAATTTTATTATGAAGAACAAATGAACCATCTTCAGCGCGAAAAACGTATACATTTTTAAATTTTGAGGCTGTAATGTAGTAGTAACCTCCGTTATCACGAATCATTCTTATACTGTTTCCGTTGTAAGCCGAAGAATCCTGGAACTCTTCAAAAAATAAACTTACAGTATTAAACTCAATTGAATACCTGTCTTCCAGCACCATTCCCTCATCGCTAACAGGTAAAACCGACTCGATAGGCCATGCAAAATTTGCCGGATGCAAAGTTAGCATTGAACAAGCTCCTAATGTTGAAAGCAAAATTAACGGTACAATTATTTTTAACATTACATGTCCTCCGTTGAAAATATTACTATGTGCTAAACTTAAGAAAATAATTTTAAATCTCCCTTGTGATCTCATTATGCGCTTAATTTTGGACTAAAACAAGACACATAATTAAATTGTTTTATATTATTCAATTAGCATCATTAGTTTAAATTTGAGTAGTAAATTTATTCATCCTTTTAAATTGAAAACAGCACATATTCAAAAGACCATTAAAATAAAGTCCGTATTTAATTTTTTTAATTTGAAGTATCACTTGTGTGTGCTGTTTCTGTTTGTTCCAAATTTCATCTCAGCACAAAATAACACTTCCGCATTTGAAACGTTTTCACTTGGAATAAATTATCAATCTAACATAAACCGAAACGACTTTCACAATTACTGGCTTGCTGATGGTGGAATTGAAGGATATTTTTCAACTCCATTTTACTTCGGGCAGACACAGTTCGGCTTAATTTACACATCCTATTCTGCCAAGTCTGATGAGCAGCCTGATTTCACATCGCTCTTGATTTATCTTCAGTGGGGATACGAATTTAATCTGCCCGCTAATTTATCGTTAGCATTTTATACCTCTGCAGGTTTGTATCAAATGAATTTTGATGATTTTGATTTGGAGGTTGATCCCGGGCTCCTATCCGAAAGAGAATTATCAATGGGATTAAATACGACAATGAGATATACTTTTTATAATGACTGGAAGTTGAACTTTCAATTAAGCTATTTGCATGTATTCACTTATAAAAAAATTGAACTTATTAATTTAGGTTTTGGAATTAGTAGAACGTTTTCATCTCCGAAATGGTTAAAGGATTTCTTTAATTAATGAACCAGTTTAAAATTATTCTATTCTTGCTTGGCTTTTCTTTAGGTGCACTCGCGCAAAACTCTAATTCTATTTCTAACCAAAAAATAATTAGTTCCGGTATAAATCGATTAAGCGGTGTTTACACTTTAATGAATGATTGGGATGCATTTACTTATGATGGCTACAGATGGTATGCTTCTGCAAACGGACTATCAACTTTTCAAAACCAGAATTGGATTTTAATGCTCGATGGACAGCCAGTAGATGCGGGATTTTTCAATTTAAAGAATATTAATACTCTGCCGATGACTGTTAATCACATTGATTCAATTGAAACTATCAATCATCCTAAGATGTATGCTGGTAATTTTACGTCGGAAGGTTTAATTAATTTCAGAACTTTAAAGCCTAAAAATGGACTATCAGTAACTGGAAGATATTCTGCAGGCAACGAGACAGGCGACCCTGGACCATATTTTTATACAGAGCATCGTTCGAGTAATGTTGAAGAAGATGGTCCAAACCTATCTGCATCGATTGAATATGGTTCTGAAGATATTTGGGGCAGGCTATTTTTTTACACCGAGGCATATTCGGCAACCGATACAGCAATGAGAAAAAGAAATCCACAGCTTAATTGGCAGGATTTTAAAGGTAGAAGATTTTCACCTTCGTTTCAATTAGGTTTTAAAGCATTTAACGGAATACATAATTTATTTCTGGGATATTCTACTTCTGAAATTCAACCTTTTCATCCGCGCACTTATACAAGCAACGATTTAATTTTTATTAATCCTGCAGTGAAAGATTATCCTGTCCAAACTATTTTTAAGCATGCGGGATTGAATGGAAAGTTTTTTTTAACTCCAACTCAAGATATTTACTACACAATCAAAGTATCATCAAATAAATTGCTGGGTGCAAACAATAAGTTGAATGATTTCGATCATCTGCAAACAAAATACTATTCTAATTTGCAATATTACAGCAATGGGGGCATTATTTATTTTTTAGGTGCCGGTTTTGATTACACGGAATTCTCAGCAGGTTACTCGACAGAAAAAAGTGGAATTGGTTTAATTAAAACATATGGAGGAATTAATTTCAATCTATTTGAAAATTTAATTTCACATGCTGGGACTGAAATTCTTTTTACAAAGAATAAAACTGCATTTAAGGGATACTTGAACAGTCGCTGGCAACAAACAAATAAGCTACGTTTCGATTTAAATCTTGCTGTAATTCAAATATTGCCCGAAGAGAAAAATGATCTTTGGTATTGGATTGAAAATGGTTACAATGTGCTGGAAAGATTAAATGTTGATTATTCATTTGAAGGTGAAAGAAAAAGAGAATTAAAATTCACGGTTGATTTAAATGCCTCTTACAAATTTAATCCGTCGATTAATTTTAATACGGGTTTACTTTACAGAAACTTTAGTAATTATTTTATTGAAGAAGTAATTGGCGTTTATAATCCGGACAGTTCTTTTTTTAATTCATTTATAATTGCAAATACTAATTCATCTGGGAGCGTTGCAGGTTTTTCAATCAAAATACACCACAAAATATTTTCATCACTTGTACACACCCTCGATTATCGTTTACTTACCTCTGCAAGAGGCGATTCTTCATTTAAAAATGAATGGATGACAATTCCATCACACAAGTTAAGTTACTCAATCAATTTTAATCCCATTAAAAGTTTTAGCTTGTGGACAAAGATAACATTTCTTTCCCCTGTAAGCTGGAGTTATTTCCCCAATCTAGAAAATCTAAGCAAGGGCTTTTATAGGAGTAACTTGGATGAAAGATTTATTCTGGATTTTTCCGTTAGAAAATGGTTTTGGAGTAATCGTCTACGATTTAATCTTCTATTCAAAAATCTATTGAACAACAGGCTGCAACATCATCCGCTTGGAGCAAAATTTAATTTAAGTGTTTTCTTTAGTGCGGAGATTGTCTTTAACTCAATTATTGATTGATATATTTGTTGCTGTCTTCTTTTACAATTAGTCTTATACCCGGTCGGTTTGTAATGTAATACCAGAACCATTCAGCCATAACTCGAAGCCTGTTGCGGAAACTAATGAGAAACAAAACATGAACAACTGACCAAAGCAGCCAAGCAAATAGTCCTGAAAATTTAAATCCTTTTATTAGTGCAACGGCTTTTGCTTTTCCAATTGTTGCCATCGTTCCCCTGTCTTTGTATTTAAACCTTACGCGTGAGCTGCTTAATAAGTTTTTACTTATGATGTTCGCCACATATCTCCCCTGCTGCATTGCAACAGGAGCAATCCCTGGGAGGTATTCACCATCTTCGTTCTTAACGGCGGCTGCGTCTCCAATTACAAAAATATTTTCATAATTGCCAATTGTTAAATCATCATTTACCATTGCTCTTCCTGATTTATCAGTTTCAATTTCAAGAGTCTTTATTAAAGGTGAAACCTCGTTGCCAGCAGCCCAAAGTATATTACTAGTTTCAATAAAGCTGTCTCCAATCTTTACACCATCTTCATTTATATCAACAACCTTTTGATTAAGAAGCACTTCAACATCAAGCTTATTAAGATCATCTAACGCACGCCGTGAAAGATCATCGGGATAAGCTGATAAAATTTTCGAAAGCGCTTCTACCATATAAACTTTGGTCATTGAAGCGTCAATATTTCTAAAATCAGAGATGAGATTTTTATTAACTATTTCAGATATTGCTCCCGCAAGCTCTACACCTGTTGGACCTCCGCCGATTATTACAAAGTTTAAATACTTTTGCCGCTTTTCAGGATCTTTTTCCTTTTCTGCGGCTTCGAGGGAAAGCAGAATTCTTTCTCTGATTTTTAAAGCATCATTTACAGTTTTTAATCCCGGCGCATACTTTTCCCATTCATCCTTTCCAAAATAAGAGTGACGAGAACCTGTGTCAATAATAAGATAATCAAACTCAATACTGCCGCCGTTAAACCGAATTGTTTCATTCTGTTTATCAATTGATGTTACTTCACCAAGAAGCACTTCAACATTTTTCTGCTCACTAAAAACTGATCGGATTGGATTAGCGATATCACCGGGTGATAAAGCTGCTGTTGCAACTTGATAAAGCAGCGGCTGAAACAAATGATGATTTGTTTTATCAATTATGGTCAATTGAAAGTCGCCACCTGCTAACTTTTTAGCCGCAGCTAGTCCGCCGAATCCGGCACCTACTATAATTACTTTTTTCATATTTAATTGATTTTATTTTATAACTTATCAAAAAAATAATCGCTTGCTAATGATTAAAATCACATAAAAAAACCGCTTAAAGTGCGGTTTAAATTTTATAAATGGAATTATTTTCTGATTAAAATTGTTTAAGGTTGGCAATTACTAAAATGTGATTTTTAAATTTACATTTATTAAACCTCATCATCTTTATAGTTTTCTTCATAGAAATCAAATTCAAATTTAACATCATCTAAATTTTCTTTTAAATATTCTTCCAGTTTTTCCATTCGTTCTTTAAACTCTTCATCATCAAATTTCCACTGAAACTCTTTAAAATTATGTTCTTTCAGCTTTTCTTGAAGCTCTTCCATATCCTGCTTCAATTTTTCATCATCAAAATTAAATTCCTCCAAATTCCATTTGTGATCTTTAAATTTCTCTTTAAACTCTTTCATATTCTTGTGTATTTCATCCATGTCTATATTAAAATCATGCATTCTAAAACTATAAATTTTGTCACCAAATCTCATTTCATCTAGTTCTTTGTAGACTTTATTTTTATAATCATCGACAAGATCATCGGGAATCCTATTTCCATTTTTATACACAGACTTTATTTTATTTCCATCAAAATTTACCTCCCAATGAATGCGATTACCGTCAACCGTTTCATAGAAAGAAAGGTATTTTTGTGAATTCTTACTCAGTGAGTCGGTTGGTGTATCTGCACAGGAAATCGATGCGAATAAGAAAATTGCTGCAATAAATAGTATTGAAGATAAAGTTTTGAAGTTTTTCATAATTATTCCTCTCTTTTGTATTACCTTTAATTGAGACGCAGTAAAACAAAAAGAGTTTCCGAAATGTTAATTAAATAATTTAATAAACTTTACGATGGATGTGCGGAATAAATATCAAATTAACGGAAAAATTACTTGAGAAATCCGTATTTTTTAACATGCCTGTAAGCCATATATGCAACCGCACTTAGCTGTGCCATTCCAAGCACATATCGAACCATATCAAACTCAGCGTCTTTTAAAAACTTTTCGTGCAAAGAGGATGTGAAATGAGCATCAAATTCTTTTTCAAAGGACAAATAGGAATGATTAGATATTAGCATTTCTGTTCTCAACCAAATGGTTGAGCGATCTTCAGTGAATAAAATATCCGTTGAGATTTGATTAGCTAGCGGCTGTTGATAAAATTGATTTAAATCATATTGAAATTCAATAGGGGGAATTATTCCCTGGTATCTATAAACTGTATCGGGTGGGGAAAAACTTTTTTCATTACCATTTTGAGCGAAAACTTTAGGGTACAAAGATAAAATTACTAAAGATAAGATAGCTGTCAGTTTCATTACTACTTAATTCCACCAAAGCTGTTAATAATTTCATCGAAACGTGGATCTTTCCTAATGTCTTCTCCAATAGGATGAATTCGCAAGAAAAAAGCAATATTGCCATCTTCAAGAGATTTTCTTAAGTAATGAAATACATTATCAAAATCATTAAGACCTGCATACACAACCAAAAAATCAATGAATAGTGATACGTTTTTATCTCTTTCCTGTCTCTGTTTTAACTTATCTATTATTTCGTATGCTTTATCGTGCTGCCCTGTTTTCGCATAAACATATCCCAAGCCGGAAATTCCTTTTAAAGGGTCTTTTGTTTTCTTGTGATACTTTTTAAATGTCTTAATAGAATTTTCCGTATCACCGAGAAAGAATAGTGCCCAACCTTTTGATTCGATTGCAGCTCTAAAATTTGGATCAAGCTCAAGAGTTTTATCTAATTGAATAATTGCTTCTTCATATTTACCAGCATTCAAATAAGCATCTCCCAAAGAGTTATTAATTGGAAGCGATAGAGGATCAAGCTTAAGAGCATGCTGCGCTGTTTCGATCGCTTCTTCAAATTTGCTGGCTGCTGCTAAATACCAGGAATAAGCATTATATACCCCGGCATCTCCCGGATTAAGCTTTAGGGCTCGGTCAAACGCTTTTTTGGCGCCCTCAAGATCCCACTGACTAAATATTTTAACTAATCCGAGTGATACGTAAGCTTCAGCTAGACTATCATCAAGCTCAATTGATTTTTTTGCGAATTCCTTGGCACTCTTAAATGCAGATTTAGTCGGGATTTGTCCCATTGCACCAAGCATTGTATGACCAAAAGAAAGCATAGAATAAGCAGGTGCAAAATCAGGTTCCATTTTTATAACCCTGTTTAAATATTCCATGCCTTTCTTTGCATCTTCAGGTGACCATTTAAAGAGATGGTATTTACCTCTCAGGTAAAGGTTATATACTTCAAGGTTTTCAGTTGCGGGGGTAATCAGCTTTTCATTTTTTTGCTGAAGTGTTAATTTTTCTCGCAGTGTATTTGCAATCTTTCTGGAGATTTCGTCTTGAACTTCAAAAATATCTTCAAGATTTCTATCATAAGTTTCTGACCAAACGTGAAAGTCATCTGCCGCATTAATTAGCTGGGCTGTTATCCTCACTTTATTTCCAGATTTTCTAACACTTCCCTCAAGAATACTTTGCACATTTAGCTTGTTTGCAATTTCCTTGACATCGGCACTTTTCCCCTTAAATGCAAATGAAGAAGTACGTGAGGTAACCTGCAACCCTTCAACCTTCACAAGCGCATTGAGTATTTCTTCAGTAATGCCATCACTGAAGTATTCGTTTTCAGAATCTGTACTCATATTAATAAAAGGAATCACCGCTATACTTTTTGATGAATCTACTTTTTCAAGCGAAAGCTCACGATTTGATGGTACTATAAGTCCAGTTGCTGATACTGCATAAACTTCCAAAGGTTTTTTTACATTTTTAAGTTTAAACCTTCCTAAAGATTTTGTCAGTAGCTCTGGATGATTATTCAGTTCATCCTGAAGTTTTTCTGAAATAAGAATTGAGCCAGCTACTGATAGAGACTCAAGTCGAGAAGCCACATTTACACCATCACCGTAGATACCATCTTCTTCAATTACAACATCACCCGTATGTAACCCAATCCTTAATGGAACAACAGGTTCATTTTTAAGCTCATTTTGAATTGTAATTGCACATCTAACTGCTTCAACTCCGCTAGAAAACATGCTCAGAGTCCCATCTCCGTAGTATTGTAGAATCTCTCCATTGTGTTTTAAAATTGAGTCCTGCAATACTTGTCTATGCCGATCTCTTTTCTGCTTAGCAAGTTTTTCATCTTCCTGCATCAGGGCTGTGTATCCAACCATGTCTGTAAACATTATCGCTGCTAATTGTCTTCTGCCTTTATTCATATCATTTAAATATAATAAAACGAAATTAATAAAAAATTTACTTCCCTTTTCTGAGGAATAATGCGGAATTGAACATAACATGCTAACATTAATTAGAGGATATAAGTTTCAAATAAAAGTTGTGCAGTTACCAGATTTACTTAAAACACTTCCGGCACAAAATTCTGATCCTCAATTGGGGGTCTAACATAGCCAACTTCTTTTTGACGCGGTGGTAAACCAATTGGTTCTGGCGGAATATCTTCGTAGGGAATTACGCTAAGAAGGTGATTGATACAGTTTAGTCTGGCTCTTTTTTTATCATCTGCATTAACCACAAACCATGGCGCCTGCTTAATATCCGTATGGGCAAACATAATATCTTTAGCTTTTGAATAATCTACCCAATTTGCACGAGATGCCATATCCATATCACTTAACTTCCATCGCTTAGTTCTGTCTTTTATTCTATCCTGAAATCTAGCCTCCTGCTCTTCATCACTAATTGAAAACCAATATTTAATTAACGTTATTCCCGAGCGAACAAGCATACGTTCAAATTCAGGACAAGATCTTAAAAACTCTTTATGTTCCTCTTCGGTGCAGAAACCCATTACATATTCAACACCGGCGCGATTGTACCAGCTTCTGTCAAAAAGTACCATTTCACCGGCAGCTGGAAGGTGCGCTACATATCTTTGAAAATACCACTCAGATTTTTCCTTTTCGGTTGGAGTTGTTAAAGCAACAACTCTGCACACACGTGGATTTAGCCTTTGCGTAATTCTTTTTATTACCCCACCCTTCCCAGCAGCATCTCTTCCTTCGAAAATTACAACCACTTTCAACTTTTTACTGCGTATCCACTTCTGAAGTTTAACTAATTCGACCTGCAGTTTTGTTAAGTTTTTTTCGTAATCTGATTTTGATAATTTCTTTTTCTTTTCCGGTTTTATGTCAGAATAAACAACATTATTTTTCTTGGGTTTTGATTTGGTCTTCTTCCTTTTAGCCACTGGTCCTCCTAAGAAGTTAGATTAAACTCAAGTTATGTTTTCAGTATGAGTAATGTTAATTCCTTTCCTCGTCAGATATCCAAGAACATTATTATAACATTTTTCATCCGCACCAAGATATTCCGGCGGGCAAATTCCCTTTCTGTTATATTTTTCTTCTAAAATGAATCTTGCTACCGCGCAACAGGTATAGCCGGTAGTTCTTGCCATTGAGCTTGTATGTGTTTTAGAATTAAATCTATCGAAAACTGTGTAAACGTGCTCAACATTTTTCCCATCAGCTTTGCCGCAAATTGAAAACTGCAGTATGGTAAAATCTTCTTCATTTTCTTCGGGAGTCCAAAAGGGAAAAACCAATTTAGAGGTAAGTGCAACTGGTTTTATACTTATACCACCAATGTCAATCTCTTCACTGCTGAACAGTCCGATCTCTTTAAAAACTTTCATAAGCTCGATATGCCCCGGATATCTCAGGGTTTTTTCTACCATGTTGGGAATTTTCATGGTTTTAAGTAGCGTTCTCAAACCATCCGTATTAACAGCTTCCAGCTTTCCTATATTTTCAAATTCAATTATTTCTAAATCCGTCATTGCATCTTTTGTAACAAGTTTCCCATCTTCAACAATACGAGCGGGTCGTGTGTATTCTTCTATCACATCTATTGGTGAGAAGTATGCTTTATACATAAACGGCAATTCTTTTTTAAATGGAAGTCCACCTATCATACATTTATAATCAATTATCTCCATTTTTTTGTTATGATATCCCAGAACAAGATTGCTTAAGCCCGGTGATATACCGCAGTCGACAATAGCAGTTACATTTTTTTCTATTGCTACAGAATCGAGTTGAAAAGGATCTTCGGATGAAAAAGATATATCAACAATGTTTTTTCCTTCAGATACAATTGATTTTAAAGCTTTAAAGCCCATAAACCCGGGCAGTGCACATATAAGCAGGTCATAATCAATTATTATTTCCTGAATTTTTATTTCTGAATTTAGATCTGAAATGATTGTTCTTATAGAAGAGTCTTCTTTTAAAATGTTAAGCTTGTGTGAGTCTTTATCTACCACAGTAACATTATATTCATCGGAAAGATCACGAGCAATAACGCTGCCAATCATTCCGGCACCTAATACAGCAACTTTTTTCATTTTTCTATCCTCAAAACTATCACCACCAGTTATTAAGATTTCCGAGAATAACTATTACTATTACTATTACAACAACAAAAATTGATGTGGTAACGTACAGCACACTTTTTATTTTCCCTACAGGAACTTTAATAATTAAAAATATCGAAATTACCAGACCAATTATAAAAGCTAAAAAACCATAGCCCAGCGCATCAAATAACCCATCTAAACTTCTAGTTTCAGTTGCGCTTTTTGTTAATACCGGAATTAGCAGACCAAAAAGTAATGATGCAATTGAGAGCGTAACAGCAATTAAAACTTTTTATAGGTTCTGCAATTAATATTTGCTAAAAAGATTAAAAAAATTATGCCTTTACAATTTTATTTAAAACTTTATGAACGTTTGCGACAATATTTTCTGAGTTAAAACCATATTCATTAAACAAGATATTATAAGGTGCAGATGATCCAAATCTTTCAATTGATATCGCTTCACCGTATTCTCCAATATATTTTTCCCAGCCTTGTTTTACACCTGCTTCAATGGAAATTCTTGCTTTAATTGATGACGGAATTACTGATTCTTTGTAATCATTTGGTTGCATTTCAAAAAGTTCCCAGCTTGGAAAGCTCACAACTCTTGCCTTTATTCCATTCGATTGCAGAAGGTAAAATGCTTCAACAGCATGAAAAACCTCTGAACCGGATGCCATAATAATTATATCAGGCTCGGCAGTACAATCTAATAATACATAAGCACCTTTTTCTGTTCCTTCTGCCGCAGATAATTTTTTTCTATCTAAAACTGGTATTTTTTGCCTTGTTAAAAATAGTGCAACCGGGCTGCTTTTTTGTTGAAGGGCTGACTTCCATGCATAAACAGTTTCGTTTGCATCTGCGGGACGAATGGTTATCAATCCTGGAATTGTTCGTAACGAAGCAAGCTGCTCAATTGGCTGGTGCGTAGGACCGTCTTCTCCCAATCCAATACTATCGTGTGTAAAGATGTAAATTGGATTAAGTTTCATCAGCGCAGCAAGCCGAATGGATGGACGCATATAATCAGAAAAAATGAGGAATGTA
>CBDUAV010000034.1:0-23959 GCA_965365225.1 uncultured Ignavibacteria bacterium
TTAAAGCGGTACGTGAGCTGGGTTCAGAACGTCGTGAGACAGTTCGGTCCCTATCCTATGCGGGCGCAGGATACTTGAGAAGGGTCGCTTCTAGTACGAGAGGACCGAAGTGAACGTACCTCTAGTGTACCAGTTGTTGCGCCAGCGGCATTGCTGGGTAGCTATGTACGGTCGTGATAAGCGCTGAAAGCATCTAAGCGCGAAGCACGCTTCAAGATTAGGTATCCCTTCCGATGCAAATCGGAACTAAAGACTCCTTGGAGATTACAAGGTTGATAGGCTGCAGGTGTAAGTGTGGTAACATATTTAGCCGAGCAGTACTAATAAGTCGTGAGGCTTAACCATAAATTTTTATATACAGATTTAGACGCTCTAAATTATTGGCTCATCTCTTTCAATCTTCTTTATTTTATTAAAGATTTTGGTGACTATAGCCTGGGTGATACACCTCTTCCCATTCCGAACAGAGAAGTTAAGACCCAGAACGCCGATGGTACTGCGTGCGCAGGTGCGTGGGAGAGTAGGTAGTCGCCAATTTTTATTTTAAACCCCAATAATTATTTCTTGTTGGGGTTTTTGTTTGAATGTTATTTGCTGGAATTATAAAAACGAAAGAACATATTTAATTTCATTTTTTTAACAATGATTCAAATAAATTCGTGCAAAAGATTATTCAATCAATTAATAATTTTAATTATTTTCACTTGTATAATAATTACTGGAGTTTGATGATATGGTTTATCTTATTTTAATATTAATACACGTTGTTGCCGTAATAATTTTTTTAGGGAATATTACAATCACTCCTTTCTGGAAATCCAATGCGGAAAAAAAGAAAGACAGGCTGCTGTTATTAAATGCGTGGGAAGGAATAATCAGGGCAGATAGACTTTTTACAATGCCGGGTGTAGTTCTTCTTTTAATTTTTGGAATCGGTGGAGCACTGCATGGCGGATTTAATTTAATATCTACGGGCTGGATTTTCTGGTCGATAATTCTTTACATTGTCTCAGGTGCAGCCTTTATGATTAAGGTTGTTCCAATTCAGAAAAAAATTGTTGTGGTGGCAAAGGACGAATCAGTCTTTAGCTGGGAGGCTTACTATAAATTGGCTAAACAATGGGATATTTGGAGCTCGGTGGCAACAATAACACCCTGGATTGCAGTAATTTTAATGGTAATTAAACCAAATATTTAGTTTAGTAAATTATTTAATCGAATCACTTAATACAGATAAAATAATCTTCTTTAAATTTATCAAACTCTTTATATTTAATCTTAAAGTTTTTGGTCTTTCCTTCAACCGGATCAAAATTTATAATCTGCTAGTTATTAACCCAACAAGCTGAATTGAGTACCGAGAAAAAGATTGAAAAATCATTAATCTGCTATCACTGCGGTGATGAATGCAATGATGATTCGATTAGAATTGATGAAAAACTTTTTTGCTGTAACGGCTGCAAAACAGTTTATGAAATTCTGGATGAGAATAAACTCTGTAACTATTATAATCTTGAAGAATCACCTGGCATATCACCAAATTTTGGATTGGGTAAACGCTTTGATTATTTAGATGATCAATCAATTGCTCAGAAACTGGTTGATTTTCAGGACGAAAGTTTTAGTAAAGTAACATTTCATATTCCGCAGATGCACTGCAGCTCTTGCATCTGGCTTTTGGAAAATTTATACAAACTAAATCATGCCATTAGCCATTCAAATGCAGATTTTCTTAAAAAGAATGTAAGCGTAACATTTAATCACAATATTTTTACACTAAAAGAATTAGTTAAACTTCTCACATCAATCGGTTATGAACCTCAAATCCTTTTAGAAAGTGTTGATAAAAAAGATGAGGACAAAACTTCTCAAAGGCTTTATTACCGCTTAGGTGTTGCCGGGTTTTGTTTTGCTAATGTTATGCTGCTTACATTTCCGGAATATTTAGGCATTGATGTTTCGGATGCATTTCTAAAAAGTTTTTTTATTTATCTCAACTTACTTCTATCTCTTCCAGTAGTTTTTTACTCGGGATGGGAATACTTTGGTTCTGCTCTAAAAGGATTAAGGAAAAAAATTATCAACATTGATTTTCCGATTTCACTTGGAATCATAGCATTGTTCGTTAGAAGTATTTATGAAGTTTTAACACTTTCGGGCAGCGGATATTTTGATTCGCTTACAGGCTTAGTCTTTTTTCTGCTGATTGGCAAACTATTGCAGGAAAAAACTTATTCTTATTTAAACTTCGAACGAAATTATAAATCTTTTTTCCCGCTGTCAGTTACAATAAAACAAGATGGTGAGGAAAAATCAGTTCCTCTGAGCAAACTTATGTTAGGTAATAGAATTATTGTCAGGAAAAATGAAATCATTCCGGCCGATTCAATTCTTTTTAACGGAAATGGAAAAATTGATTACAGTTTTGTAACGGGTGAATCAAAACCAATTGAGAAAGTTTCCGGTGAGCTTGTTTACGCAGGAGGCCGACAGTTAGGAGGCGCAATTGAATTAGAAGTAATTAAAGATGTTTCGCAAAGTTATTTGACACAGCTCTGGAATAACGAAATATTTAGTAAAAAAACCGAAAGTTATTTTACAGATTTCTCAAATGTTGTAAGTAAGTATTTTACTTTTATTATTTTACTAATCGCATTTGGGTCAGCTTTTTTCTGGTTCCAAATATCTATTGGAACTGCCTTGAATGTTTTTACTGCAGTTCTGATAGTTGCCTGTCCCTGTGCGCTTGCGCTTTCAATACCCTTTACATTAGGCAATGCTATGAGAATTTTAGGAAGAAACAGATTGTTTCTGCGCAACACATCTGTTATCGAAGAGCTGGCAAAAGTCAATCATATAGTATTTGACAAAACCGGCACAATCACTAAACTTGGTCATTCCAGTATTATATTTACAGGAGATGTACTAAATCCGTTTCAGCAAAAAATGATAAAATCTTTAGTTCGAAACTCCATTCATCCCCTAAGTAAAATTATTTATGAATCCCTGGAAGCGGATGAGATGCTGCCGGTTACCGGATTCGACGAACAACCAGGATCAGGAATTTCGGGTGTTGTATACGGAAATGAATTGAAAGTAGGTTCGAAGGATCATGTGTTTTCAACTTATAAAGAAAATATTAACTCAAATTATTCTGAAGAAAATAATTATACAACAAATATTTATTTATCTATTAATGGTGAAACTTTAGGCTACTTCTCTGTAGCAAATTCTTATCGTGAAGGCATTGGAGATGTTATCAGATCACTAGCAAAAAACTTTAAATTAACCCTTCTTTCGGGTGATAATGAAGGTGAAAAGGTGAATCTTTCAAAATTCTTCTCGAGCGAAGATGACCTGCTTTTCAATCAATCACCTGAAAACAAACTTCGATTTGTGAGATCAAAACAGGCGGAAAATAAAAAAATTTTAATGCTGGGGGATGGATTGAACGACGCAGGAGCTTTAAAGCAAAGCGATGTTGGAATTGCGATAACTGAAGATATCGGCAATTTTTCTCCTGCCAGCGATGCAATCTTGGATGCATCATATCTTGTTCTTTTACCAAAATTTTTAAGTTATTCGAAGTCGGCTGTTAATATTATTTATATTAGTTTTGTCATATCATTTTTATATAATCTTATAGGAATAAGTTTCGCAATTCAGGGAATGCTTTCACCAATCGTGGCTGCTATATTAATGCCTATCAGTTCAATATCAGTTGTATTATTTGCAACATTATCGACTAATTTTATTGGGAAAAGGTTGGCTTTGGTGAAACCCGAAAGTAATGAACGGATTAGAAAAAAGTAAAATTATAAAGAGAGAGAGGGACTTTTATCTCAGTAATTGTGATATTAATTAGTGTTAGTCTGCTAGTTGCAGTAGGTTTTTTAATTGCATTTTTAATCTCGGTTAAAAGCGGACAGTATAAAGATACACACACACCTGCAATCAGGGTTCTGTTCGATAACAAAGATGAAGATAAAAATAATGAAGAAAATAATTCTGGATCCAAATAAAGGAGTAGTAAATGGAATTGGAGAAATTTAGTTATGATAATGATATTGTAAGAAAATTTGCATTCGCTACCACGCTGTGGGGACTAGTTGGAATGCTGGTCGGAATACTAATTGCTACACAGCTTTTTGCACCGGCATTTAATTTCAATATTCCTTTTTTAACGTTCGGCCGAATAAGACCATTGGATACAAACGCTGTGATTTTTGCCTTTGTGGGAAACGCCATTTTTATGGGGGTATACTACTCGCTTCAACGATTATGCAAAGCAAGAATGTTCAGTGATCTATTAAGTAATATTCATTTCTGGGGCTGGCAATTAATTATTGTATCTGCTGCAATTACTCTTCCTCTGGGAATCACAACCAGCAAAGAATACGCAGAACTTGAATGGCCTATTGATATTGCAATTGCACTTGTTTGGGTTGCATTTGGTATCAACATGTTTGCAACAATTATAAAAAGACGCGAAAAGCACATGTATGTTGCAATCTGGTTCTACATAGCAACCTGGATTACTGTAACTGTACTGCATGTAGTGAATTCAATTGAAATTCCCGCTAGCTTTCTAAAAAGTTATCCAATTTATGCAGGTGTTCAGGATGCTCTTGTGCAGTGGTGGTATGGACATAATGCAGTTGCATTCTTTTTAACTACTCCCTTTCTCGGTTTGATGTATTATTTTTTACCAAAAGCTGCAAACAGACCGGTCTATTCGTACAAACTTTCTATAGTTCATTTTTGGACATTGGTTTTCATTTACATATGGGCGGGTCCGCATCATCTTCTTTATTCTGCTTTACCTGATTGGGCACAATCACTTGGAACTGTTTTTTCAATTATGCTTGTGGCCCCATCGTGGGGAGGAATGATAAACGGTTTACTCACACTTAGAGGTGCTTGGGATAGAGTTCGTGAAAATCCAATTTTAAAATTTATGGTTGTTGCTGTAACCGCTTATGGTATGGCTACATTGGAAGGACCAACCTTATCACTAAAAAATGTAAATGCAATTGCTCACTTTACTGATTGGATTATTGCACACGTGCACGTTGGTGCACTTGGTTGGAACGGTTTTTTAACTTTTGGAATTCTTTATTGGCTCATTCCAATTCTTTGGAATACAAAACTGTATTCTAAAAAACTTGCAAACTTCCATTTTTGGATCGGATTTTTGGGAATTGTTTTTTATGCACTTTCAATGTGGTTCTCCGGTGTTACTCAATCGTTGATGTGGAAACAGTTTACTCCACTCGGTGTTCTGCAGTATCCTAATTTTTTGGAAACGGTTCTACAAATTGTTCCTATGTATATAATTAGAATGATCGGCGGCTCGCTCTATTTTGTTGGAGTACTTGTTATGGTTTACAATTTAGTAAAAACAGTAAAACAAGGTTCATTCGCAAAAGACGAACAAGCAGAAGCTCCGGCACTTCCGAAGTTTAAAGATCCGTTAAGGAAAGGCTCTTACCATCGCTGGCTGGAAGGTAAACCGATGACAATGTTAGCTGGCGCATTAATTTTAATTCTTATCGGAACTTTTGTTGAATTCGTTCCAACGTTTTTAGTTAAATCGAATATCCCAACAATTTCATCTGTAAAACCATATTCACCATTAGAATTGCAGGGCAGAGATATTTATATACGTGAAGGCTGTAATAGCTGTCATTCACAACTAGTACGCCCATTTAGAAGTGAAACAGAAAGGTACGGTGAATATTCCAAAGCAGGTGAATATGTTTACGATCATCCTTTCCTTTGGGGCTCAAAACGTACAGGACCCGATTTGCATCGTGTTGGCGGAAAATACCCGAATTTGTGGCACTACCTGCATATGGAAAATCCATCCAGCATGTCGCCGGGCTCATTGATGCCATCCTATCCATGGCTTCTAACTGACGACCTCGATGTTTCTTCAACGGAATCTAAGATAAATGTAATGAGAAATTTAGGCGTTCCTTATCCGGATGGATTTGAAAAAATTGCCAATGATGATTTAGATAATCAGGCTGAACAAATTGCACTCGATTTGCAAAACAATGGTGTGCCCGCAGAACCAAACAAAGAAATAATTGCACTAATCGCTTATTTACAAAGATTGGGAACAGATATAAAAGCAAATACTGATTTTTCAGATCAGGCAGGTAAATAATATGTATAAGGATATTTTGCAATCAATTAATGGAGTTGAACTTTACGCAATAGCTGCGATGATAATTTTTATTTTATTTTTTTTAGCAATGATCATCTGGCTTATTAAAGTTGATAAAAATTATATTAAGGAAATGAGCGAGCTTCCTTTAAAAGAAGATAACGAAACTTCCAACAATGCATTGAATTTTAAAAATCTAACAGGTGGAACAAATGAAGTATAAAATTCTCCACAAAAGTTTTTTCAAATTTTTGGCAATAATTTTATTTGTCTTCTCATTTTTCTCGCAGGCTTTTGCAGAAGGCGAATCGGATTTCCCACCAAGTTATTATGATATAGTTGCACTTGTACTATTAGCAATTATTGTTTTATCACTTTTGAGCATAATTTATTTTGAAGGGAAACCAAAGGCTGAAGAGAAAAAGAAGCCTTCTATTTTATTGAAAGTTCGGCAACTACTAACAAAGTCCACTCCTATCGAACGCGAACAGGAAATTCTTTTCGATCATGAATACGATGGAATTAAAGAGCTCGATAGTAAAATCCCTCCATGGTTTACCTGGTTATTTTATATAACAATTTTCTTCGGCATTTATTATATGCTTCACTATCATGTCTTTGATACAGGTCAGCTTATGGCTGAAGAATATACTGAAGAAATGAACATTGCTGCTGCAGAAAAAGAAGCTTTAATGGAATCGGGTGCATTTGTAAATGAAGAAACAGTTACTCTTTTAACGGAGGAATTGGCACTCATGTCTGGAAAAGCAATTTACGATGCAAATTGTGTGGCTTGCCATGCAAGCGATGGTGGTGGAATAGTTGGACCTAATTTAACTGATGAATACTGGATACACGGCGGCGGAATTATAAATGTATTTAAGATAATTAAATACGGAGTTGTTGAAAAAGGAATGATCAGCTGGCAGACTCAGCTCAATCCAAACCAAATGCAAGAAGTTTCAAGCTATGTTTTAAGTATGCAGGGCACTACTCCTGCAGCACCAAAACCGCCCGAGGGGGAAATTTGGATGGAAGAGGAAATAGGAAACAATTAATCTGAGTTAATTTAATAGCAAGTCATTCCGGCGATACCGACTTTAGTCGTAGAGCCCGGAATCTGAGTAAAAATTTTTAACAGATTCTGGACTGCAGCCTGCCAGAACAGCGAAGCCAGAATGACCATCTTATAAAAAATAATCGTATTTTAAATTTGTATGTAACGATTAATAAATTGCCTTTTTTATTTTGACTATAAATCATTGTGTAATGTAATTCAGTTTTGATTATCTGACAACCTATGAAAGAAGAAAATCTTGAGAAGCAGCTTTACGATGAAGAAAACCAAACATTTCGTAATCAATTAGCTACTGTAACCGATGAGGGGAAAAGAAGATGGATCTTTCCCAAAAAACCTTCAGGAAGATTCCATAATGCCAGGATAGTTGTATCGGCATTTCTGCTTTTAATTCTTTTTGTCATTCCTTTTATAAAACTTAATGGGCAACCATTTATACTTTTTGATTTTTTAAACAGAAAATTTATTCTATTTGGAATTCTTTTCGGTCCACATGATTTCCATCTTTTTGTAATTGCTATGATTGCAACTGTAGTATTCGTAATTCTTTTTACTGCAGTTTTTGGAAGAATATTCTGCGGATGGGCATGTCCGCAGACAATTTTTATGGAAATGGTTTTCCGTAAGATTGAGTACTGGCTGGAAGGAGATGCAAAAGATCAGCGGAAATTAAAAGCAGCACCTTGGACAGGTGAAAAGATTTTTAAAAAGTTACTTAAGCATGCAATATTTTTTGCTATTGCCTTCTTTATTTCCAATATCTTTTTGTCTTACATCATTGGGATGGATTTGCTATTGAAAATTGTTACTGATCCACCATCCGAACATTTACAGGGACTTTTTGCTATCACTGTTTTTTCGGGAATATTTTACTTTGTTTTCTCATATTTCCGAGAGCAGGTTTGTACAATCGTTTGTCCCTACGGAAGACTGCAGGGCGTTCTGCTTGATAGGGATTCAATTGTAATTGCTTATGACAATGTTCGCGGCGAACCGCGGAAACATTACAGAAAAGATGAAGGCTGGGACAATCGTGGAGATTGTATAGAATGCTACCAGTGCGTGGAAGTCTGTCCGACTGGAATTGATATCCGCAATGGAATCCAGCTAGAATGTGTAAACTGCACAGCCTGTATTGATGCCTGCGATGATATAATGGATAAAATTAAAAGGCCCAGAGGTCTTATAAGATATGCATCAGTAAATTCGATTGAAAAGAAAACTAGGTGGAAATTTACACCGAGAGCAATTGGTTATTCCGCATTATTAACTGTTTTGCTATCTGTCTTAATTTTTCTACTAGCAAACAGAACAGATTTTAGTGTAACAATTTTAAGAACACCCGGGCTCCTTTTCCAGGAACAGCCAAATAATATGGTTAGTAATATTTACGATCTGAATATAGTAAATAAAACATTTGATGAAATTCCCATCTCTCTTAAACTAGAAAATATAAATGGTGAACTCAAGCTTGTTGGAAAGGAAATTGTAATGGAGCCGCAGGGAAATATCGATACAAAATTTTTAGTGCTTCTTCCAAAAGATGAGCTAAAAAAAATGAACACCAGGTTTGAGATTGGTATTTATGATGGATATAATTTGATTAAAAAAGTTACAACATCTTTCTTAGCCCCTCTGAAGAAAAAGGGGGAAGGTAGTTTATGAAAATCAGCTGGGGTACCGGAATTGTAATTGGAATTGTCGTGTTTGTAATATTAACTCTTTCGATGACAGTAGTTTTTATGACACAGGACGTACATCTTGTTACGGATGATTATTATGAAAAAACTTTAACCTATCAAGATGAAATAGATAAGCAAAGCAGAACAAAAGCACTCGATGATGAAGTGAAAATTAATTTTAACGGTAAGATGATCAAAGTTTTATTTCCATCGAATTATCTAAATAAAAATATTTCAGGCGAAATTTATTTTTATCGTCCGTCAAATCCATCATTAGATTTTAAAATTCCGTTGCAGTTAAGTAAAGAAGGAAATCAGTTCATTCCACTTGAGAGAATTGACAAAGGTTTTTGGCGATTGAAATTGAATTGGACTATGGATGGGAATGGATATTATAACGAAAGAGCAGTTACGATTGAGTAGCATTGTTCATCCTGAACCTGCCTGCCGGCAGGCAGGCTTGGTTCGGGATCTTAATTCATATTCGAAGATTCTGAAATAAATTCAGAATAAACAATTATGTCACCAGAAATATTAGCAGCATTTTTAGTTGGTTTAGTCGGAAGTCTACACTGCATTGGCATGTGCGGACCAATAGCAATTGCATTACCTGTCCCTGACTCAAGTAACCTATCTTTTTTCACAGGAAGAATTTTATACAACCTTGGTAGAGTTGTAACATATTCATTTCTCGGTGCGGCTCTCGGATTAGTTGGTAGTAAAATTGCACTCGCGGGGGCACAGCAGGTTGTTTCGATTGTGCTTGGAGTGGTGATCATAATTGCTGTACTGCTGCCTCAGAATTTTAAAAACTATTTTGCTCAGCATCCGATAATTCAAAAACTAGCTCAGCCATTAAAATCAAACATTGGTGTGCTATTTAAGAAAGGAACATTCTCTGCAATGTTTCTTATTGGAATACTAAATGGTTTTCTTCCCTGCGGACTTGTTTATGTTGCATTAGCCGGAGCCATTTCTAGTGGTGATGCGATTTCCGGTGCAACGATTATGATTCTTTTTGGACTGGGCACAGTTCCTGCAATGTTTGCTGCTTCTGTGTTCGGTAAGTTCATCAATGTCGGCATTCGAACAAAAATAAGAAAAGCCGTTCCCGTTTTAGCAATTCTTCTCGGTGTCATTTTTATTATGAGGGGAATGAATCTCGGTATACCGTATCTTAGTCCAAAGCTTTCCGCACAAACCGAAGTCTCATCTGATATGGAGTGTCATTAATTTCCAACTTAATTTGCTTTCTGCAGATTGATTATATTTACTATAATCTTTTAAAAATAGTAATCTATGGTTACCTGGCTTAAAGTTACAATCGGAATTAGCATATCTCTCTTAATTATTCTTCTTGTTGGCGGGTATATTTTTTATAATTCTCTGAAATCATCACTGCCAGTTTATGAGGGTGAAATTTACGCTTCCTCAGTCACTGAAGGAATAAATATTTATTTCGACAGCCTTGCCGTTCCTTACATTTTTGCAGAAAATGATGATGATGTTGCTTTTGCTCTGGGCTACCTGCATGCAAGAGAAAGAATGTTCACAATGGATATAATTCGAAGAGCAGGTGAAGGCAGGTTAAGTGAAATTTTCGGTGAGGAAACTGTTCCGTTTGATAGAATGTTCAGAGCAGTTGGTATATCCAGAACTGCAAATATGATAAAAGGGAAAATGAATCCTGAAGCTTTAAATCTTCTCGAAGCTTATTCACGGGGAGTAAATTTTTATTTAGATGAGAAAAGAAACAAATATAGTTTTGAGTTTGATGTTCTTGGTTATCAACCAGAAGAATGGGGACCCATAGACTGCATAATTGTTATAAGAATGATGGCTTGGGAACTGAATCTTGGGTGGTGGACAGATTTAACATTCACAGAACTTGTCCAGAAACTTGGCGAGGAAAAAGTAAAAGACATCCTTCCGGATTATCCACAAAATGCACCAACAATAATTCCTTCAGAAATAAAAAATTTCTCACAGATAAACATCAACTTCATTAAAACAGATAAAGCTTTCAGAAAATTTTTTGGAATGAGCGGAACGCATCTTGGCTCAAACAATTGGGTGGTTAACTCGCAAATTTCTGCTACGGGAGAACCAATCATTGCAAACGATCCGCATCTGGCATTCAGAGCT
The DNA here is from genome assembly GCA_965365225.1 of uncultured Ignavibacteria bacterium. GTDB lineage: Bacteria > Bacteroidota > Ignavibacteria > Ignavibacteriales > Ignavibacteriaceae > IGN2. The sequence continues at coordinate 11,078 of CBDUAV010000034.1, forward strand.
CCGGGAATTTGGTATGCAGCAGTTATAAAAAGTCCAAAGTGGAATACTGCAGGAGTTACTTTACCGGGTGTTCCAGGAATTGTTATTGGTAAAAATGAAAACATATCATGGGTTTTAACAAATATAATGACAGATGAAACAGATTTTTACTTCGAAACTCTCGATTCATCCAGGACAAAATATTTATTAGACGGCAACTGGAAAAACTTAGATATAATTGAAGACACGATAAATGTCAGAGATTTTGGTGGGATTCCAATTGAGATAAAAAGTACACACCGCGGACCAATAATCTCAAACATACATCCTTATAATTTTATCTATAATGATGAAGAAAATTCGTACCCCCCAATAAGTATGCGATGGCTCGGGAATGAGTTCAGCGATGAAATGAATGCATTCATTCTAATTAATAAAGCGAAGAATTGGAATGAATTTAAAAATGCAGTTGCAAAGTTCAACACCCCGGGACAGAATTTTGTTTATGCAGATACGGAAGGAAATATAGGTTACATATTTGGTGGAGCACTTCCTCATAGATCGGGAAATACAACTACATTTTTATTTGATGGTTCAAGTTCTGAAAATGATTGGCAAGGGTTGATCCCGAGAAAAGCACTGCCATACCTTCTAAATCCCAAAGAAAATTTTATTGCTACAGCTAATAACAAAGTTGTCAGTGATTTTAAATATCACATAACAAACCTTTGGGAGCCGTCATCACGAATTGAAAGAATCACTGAACTGCTTCAATTAAAAAATAGACATTCTGTTGAAGATTATAAGCAATACCAGGTAGATATATATTCATCCTACGCACAATTAATCGTTCCATATATTTTATCTGCTTTTGAAAACGCTGAAGTGAAAGATAAAAATCTTGAGCAATCGCTGCAGCTTTTGAGAGAGTGGAATTTCGAGATGAATAAATACAGCCAGACTCCCGCAATCTTTTTGACTTTTTATGATAAGCTGATGAAAAATATTTACCTAGATGAAATGGGTGAAGATCTTTTTAACCAATATGTTTTTTTGGCAAACATACCTTACAGAAATATACTTGAACTCTTAGAATTGCAGTACTCAGTTTGGTTTGATGATAAAAACACAAGTGAAATTGAAATTAAAAATGATATTATTAGAAAAAGTCTGGCAGACGCATTGGATGAACTTGAAAAGAGATTCGGAAAAAACATAAAAGAATGGCAATGGGGCAAACTGCATACAGTTAAATTCAAACATCCGTTTAGCGGTGCATCGGGATTATTGGATGGACTAATTGATATCGGTCCCTTTGAAATAAGCGGCGATGGTACAACAATTTTAAATAGCGAATATCCTTTTTCTGAAAGTATTGAAGAATATCCATTATTCAGGCACAATCCGTTTGATTGTGAGCTTGGTCCCTCAATGCGGTTCATTTATGATTTTGCAAAGCCGGATGAGTTCTATTTAATTCTAACGACTGGACAATCTGGGAATATTTTAAGCGATCATTACAGCAACATGACACAGCTTTGGTTTGAAGGAAAATATATGAAAATAAAAACCGATGGAGAATCAATCCAGGTTCCGCAGAACAAATTACTAAAACTACTACCTAAATAATTCACTACTCATCAATCTTTAATTATTATTAACTTTGGCTATATTTGTATCCAATCATTCGATTAATAACAAGGGAATAAATGCGAGTAATTGATCACCTAGAAAAAGCAAAAGAACCGTTGATTAGCTTTGAGCTTATCCCACCCAAACGCGGTGGGGATATAAGGGATATTCTTAATGTTCTGGACAATATTACTAAGTTTAAACCTCCTTTCATAGATATTACAAGCCACTCAGCCGAGGTTATTTACGAAGAGCTTCCTGATGGAATAAGAAAAAAAGTTAAAAGAAAAAGACCCGGATCGCTTGGTATTTGTGCGCTAATTCAAAATAAGTATAATGTTGATGCTGTCCCGCACATACTTGTTAAAGGATTTACGCGTGAAGAGACAGAAGATTTTATGATAGAATTAAATTACCTTGGAATTGATAATGTTTTGGCGGTAAGGGGTGATGACAGCGGATATGAAAAACCAATTCCGCTTGGGAGAAGTGCAAACCAGAATGCGCTGGAGCTTGTTGAACAAATTGTAAACATGAATAATGGAACATATCTTGAGGATTCACTGCTTGACGCTAAACCGACAAATTTTTGTATTGGGGTTGGGGGGTATCCGGAAAAACATTTTGAAGCACCCAACTTAAAAGCAGATATTAAATTTGCTATGCAAAAAATTGATGCAGGTGCGGACTATATTGTTACACAGATGTTTTACGATAACAGCTTTTATTTTGATTATGTAAATGAATGCAGGAAAATGGGAATCAACGCTCCAATTATTCCGGGATTAAAGATTTTAACTTCAAAAGCACAGCTAAATTCAATTCCAAAAGATTTTCACGTAACTATTCCGGCGGCATTATCCGATGAAGTTGAAGCAGCAAAACCCGAAGAAGTTTTAAGCATTGGAGTTGAATGGGCTGCAAACCAGGTACGTGAACTTTTAGAAAAAGATGTTCCCAGTGTTCATTTCTATGTAATGCTAAATTCAAAGCCTATTACAATGCTAATGGAACGCCTGAATCTATTTAAAAAAGTATTTTAATGCTGGACAAAATTGATGAAAGTAAGAAAAACTGTTGTTAGAAAATTAAAATGGGGTGTGGCAGGTTGTGGCAGATATGCTGAACATACGTTTATTCCCACATTAACTTTTCTAAGAAGAAGTGTTGTTAGGTCGTTTTACAGCAGAGATATAAATCGAGCAAAAGAACTTGCTGATAAATCCGGGGCATCCGGTTATTTTGATAGTTACGACGAGTTTCTAAAATCCGAAATTGATTCTATTTTTATATCAAGCGATAATGCTCATCATCACCAACAAGTAATTAAAGCTGCAGATGCTGGAAAGAATGTTCTTTGTGAAAAACCAATTGCTCTTAACAGCAAGCAAGCAGAAGAAATGGTTGAAGCCTGTAATCAGAATAACGTGTTACTTGCTTTAAATTATATCCATCGTGTTCATCCACATGTAATTAAAGCAAAAGAAATTATAAAAAACCAAACCATTGGCAAGCTTGTATCAATAAGTGCTTCTTTTAATATTGATTTTCCACCGGGCAGCAATTTCAGATTTAATAAAGAATTAAGCGGCGGTGGTGCTTTGCGTGATTTGGGTACACATATGATTGACCTTTTAAGATTTATCGGTGGAGAGATCGTTGAAATAAATGGTCAAATTGATAATGTTATTTATTCCAGCGAAGTGGAAGATTTTGCAAATGCTATTGTAAAGTTTGAAAAAGGCGGCTACGGTTTTTTTAATGTATCCTACAACTGCAAAAAAGCATTTAACCGGATTGAAATTTTAGGACACACAGGCGCAATAAGCATAGAAAACTTAATTGGAGTCAAAGTCGTACCTTCTAAACTAACGATACAGCTTGAAGGTGAAGCTAAAAAAAGTTTTAGAAAGCGCGGAAATAAATTTTTATTTATGATGAAAGCCGTTCAAAAATCCTTCCAAAAAAAACAAACTCCACCCGTGACCGGCGTAGACGGTTTAATTAATATTAAATTAATGGAAGAGCTGGAAAGAAAATGTCAGAACTCGAAAAATTAATTTCTGTCTGTCATAAAGTATATAAAAAAGGATACGTAGCTGCTTCTGATGGAAACATTTCTGTGATCACAGAAAGAAATACTGTACTTATTACTCGCTCCGGAATTAGCAAAGGAGATATTACTGAAAAAGATATTTTAGAGTTCGATTTTAGTGGAAAGCATCTTGCAGGCGAAGGAAAAATTACTACGGAATTTAAGCTTCATTTGTATGCGTATTCAAAAAGAAAAGAAGTTAATGCAGTTGTTCACTGCCATCCTGTTTATGCAACAGCTTTTTCACTTTTAGGCGAAGGATTAGTTAAGTATTATTTGCCCGAAGTGATTTTAACCCTGGGAAAAGTTCATTTGTGTAAATATGCAACACCTTCAACAAAAGATTTACCTTTGAGTCTGGATCCGTTTATAAATTACGGCTGGGCATTTTTGCTTCAGAATCATGGTGCACTTACGCTTGGAAAAAACCTGGATGATGCATATTACAAAATGGAAAAATTAGAACACGCTGCAGAAACAATATTTAAAGCCAAGCAGCTTGGAGCACCGCAGGAATTATCATCTGAAGATGTGCGAAAGTTAGTTGAACTATCGGAAGAAACGTACGGGATTACACAAGATCCGAGAAATGTTTTTGATTAATTATTGGCAGCAAACTTCCAGGTTTCGATCTTGGAATCATTTTACGAATCCCGAAGGTTAGAATCATAATTTAGATTATAATATAGTGCCATCTCAAAAACCAAAAGTAGCATTATTAGTTGGTGGAACTTCACCTGAGCGTGAGGTTTCAAAAATGTCCGGAAAAGGAATTTTACAAGCCTTAAAAAAAATAGGCTATCCTACTTTATTAATGGATCCTGCTTATGGATTGAACCAGCCAAAAGATGAAGAAAAATTTTTCAGTGAAAAAGATTTTGTAAAGATTTCAAATAGAAACTGTATTGATGCAATTAATTCCGATTTATTAAATGATGTTGATGTTGTATTTTCAGCGATGCATGGCAAATGGGCAGAAGACGGTAAAATTCAATCACTTCTTGAATTAAGAGGGTTGAAATATACAGGATCTAAAGTCACCGCAAGCGCACTTGCAATGGATAAAGATATTTCCAAAAATATTTTTAAACAGGTTGGAGTAAACACTGCAGAATGGTTTACCGTAACAACAAAAAGTTTTGAACCGGATTTAATTGCTGAACAAATAAAACAGGAAATTAAATTTCCGTGCATTATAAAACCAAATGACCAGGGCTCCACAGTTGGCTTAAAATTTGTGAAAGATGAATCGGAAATTAAGGAAGGGATAATAAAAGCACAGAAATATTCATCCAAAGTTTTAATTGAAAAATATATTGCTGGAAGAGAAATTACAGTTGGAATTTTAGATTCTGAAGCTTTGCCTGTATTGGAAATTGTTCCTAAAAGTGGTTTGTACGATTACAATAGCAAATACACTTCGGGTATGTGTGAGTACATTGTACCGGCAAAAATTCCGGATGAAGTGGCAAGGGATGCCCAGCATCAAGCTTTGCTTGCTTTTAAATCAATCGGATGTGAAGGATATGGACGGGTTGACATTAGAATGAATAATTATAACAAAATATTTTGTCTTGAAGTAAATACATTGCCAGGAATGACATCTCTTAGTTTAGTTCCAAAAGCTGCGAAAGCGGTAGGCATTTCTTTTGAAGAACTGATAGATAGAATAATTCAGCAGGCTATTTAATGGCGAAAGGAAAAAGAAAATTAATATTTTACTTTTTTGTCGGAATCATAGTTATTGGAACATTTTATATCATTTTTAACGAATATGGTGCATTAAAATATATGGATCTTAAAAATGAAGTTGATTCGATGAAAACAGAACTTGAAAAAACAAAATTAGAAAATGAACACTTGAAATCGGAAATAGATTCACTTCAGAATAAAATCCCGGCAAAGATGGAGCAAATTGCCAGAGAAAAATATAATATGAAACGCGAAGGTGAGATAACTATTGAAGTTGAAGAAGAGTGATAAAAGTAAAAACATTCCTGCTGTTCCCCTTGCAGACCGCGTAAGACCAAAAATCCTCCCAGATTTTTTCGGGCAGGATCACCTAGTTGGCGAAGATAAGCCAATCCGGTTGATGATAGAGAACAAAACTATCAGTTCATTTATACTTTGGGGGCCACCTGGTACAGGCAAGACCACCCTTGCACAAATTATTGCCGAAGAAACGGATTCAAAATTTTACCAGATTAGTGCAGTATCTGCAGGTGTAAAAGAAGTAAGAAATATTATTCAGATAGCTGAGCACAATAAAAATCTTGAATTGCGCACAATTCTTTTTATTGATGAAATTCATCGCTTTAATAAAGCACAGCAGGATGCACTGCTTCATTCTGTAGAAAAAGGAATAATAATTTTAATAGGTGCAACAACAGAAAATCCATCGTTCGAAGTTATTCCAGCTCTGCGTTCTCGTGCAAGAGTTTACGTTTTAAATGAACTTTCCAAAAATGATTTGCATAAAATTCTTTTTAATTCAATGTCGAAGGATGAATTTATATCTTCATTAAATATTGAAATTATAGATGAAGATTATCTTCTCTATCTCTCCGGCGGTGATGCACGAATAATGCTTTCCATATTTGAGTCAGCTGCGATTCAGGAAATTAATAAAAAAAATATAGAGATTGATAAATCACTGCTTGATAATATCATACAAAGAAAAAACATTATTTATGACAAAGGCGGAGAAGAACACTATAATTTAATTTCAGCATTTATAAAAAGTGTTCGCGGCAGTGATCCCGATGCAGCACTTTATTGGCTGGCGAGAATGCTGGAAGGGGGAGAGGATCCTTTATTTATTGCGAGAAGATTAATTGTGCTTGCATCCGAAGATATCGGAAATGCTTCTCCAAATGCAATTGTTTTAGCAGAAGCCGCATTTAGCGCAGTTGATAAAATCGGTATGCCGGAAGCACGAATCATTTTAGCGCAGTGTGCAACTTATCTTGCTTCTGCTCCGAAAAGTAATGCATCTTACTTGGGTATTAAAAAAGCCGAACAGGAAGTTAAGTCACAGCAAATCTATCCGGTTCCACTTCATTTAAGAAATGCCCCAACTAACTTAATGAAAGAACTTGGTTACGCAGCGAATTACAAATATCCTCACGATTTTGATAATAATTTTTTAGTGGAAAAATACTTTCCAAAAGAAATGAATGAGATACAATTCTATTTTCCAACAGATAACGGGCAGGAAAAAAATCTTAAAGAGCGATTAAAGTTTTTGTGGAAAGGAAAAAAGAGGTATTAATAAATTTTATTTTATAATCAGAGTAAAGCAAACATCTTCCCTGGTAACTGTTTAATCAACCCCTTAAATTCAAGCGAAAGAAGATTTACTAGACAATCCGATGTGGATACTTTTGCAAGAGATGCTATGTTATCAATGTGAAGCGGTTCTGAATTAATCACATTCAGAATTTTTTCTTCAAACAGAGTTATATCAACTTGCTGTTTTGGAATATTTTTACCTAAAACAGGTTTTAGTTTTAACTCTAATTCAAAAATTACATCTTCGGCAGATCTTATTAATTTTGCTTCTGATTTTTGAATTAAAAGATTTGTGCCATCAGATTGTTTAACACCAACATTTCCAGGAAACGCAAATACTTCTCTATTCTGATCTAGTGCAAATGCAGCAGTTTGCATTGCACCACCTGCAACACCGCTTTCAATGATTATCGTACCCAGACTTAAACCAGAAATTATTCTATTTCTCTTTGGAAAGTTTTGCGCATCGGGTTTTGTGCCTAAAGCGAATTCACTAATGACTGCACCGTTTTCTTTTATTGTTTCAAATAGCTTTTTATTTTCCGGCGGATAAATAACATCTAATCCAGAACCGATTACCGCAATTGTTCTACCGCCATTTTTAATCGTGCTATTATGAGCAATTGAATCAATTCCTCTTGCCATACCGCTTACGATTGTAATTCCCTGGCTGGCAAGTTCAACGGCAATTCTTTCAGCTTGAATTTTACCGTAGTTTGTTGGTCCGCGTGTTCCAACTATAGCTATTGAGTACTGATCACTATCAATAAAATCGCCCAATAGATAAAAAAGTAGTGGTGGATCATATATTTTTTTTAGTAGCTGCGGATATTCTTTATCCCAAACGGTAATAAGTTTCCCACCAATTTTGTCTAATTCTCTAAGTTCATTATCAATAAACTTTTCAATTTTCTCCCTTTTGGCTGTAATTTTTCTTATCCTTTTGGCAAGATTTGTCCTTATTCCTTCAACACTCATTAAAGACTGATAATCAGCGTTGATAATATTTTTTGTGCTTTTGAATTTTGCGAGCAGGGTTCTAATTTTTCCAGGTCCTATTCCTTCTACAGAAAGAAGGAGAAACAAATCAGTTAATTGATCGAAAGATAACTTGCTCACAACAGGTAAGTCTAAATTTTAGTTTTGTATTTTTTATTCACTTCTATTGAATCTACAACCGCAACAACAACAGAATGTACTGGGGATTTTTTATGTCCTAAAATTTGCTGCACAGATTTTCCCTCCTGTAAAAGCAAAACAGTATCGCCAATTCCAGCATCAACCATATCTAATGCAACAATATCTTTCTTCCCTATATAATTGTGTTGAAGATCAATTGGGTGAACAATTAATAATTTATGTCCAATCAAGTTAGAATTTTTCTGAGTTGAAACCAGGTTCCCTTTAACCTTCGCTAACAGCATTTTTTTCTTCTGATGATTTTTCCTTTTCTGATTTTTTTCTTAAAAAGATCGATAGCGGAAAAATAATCACATATCCAATGAAAAGAAGAATTGGAGAGATAACAAGAGAAGAAAAACTATCCCAAGGACCTATGGTCATGAAATAGAAACCAATTACTATTACTACAATTCCTAAAATAAGCAGTTGATAGTTTTGCTTTTCCCAGTAAATATTAAAAGGAGAAACTTTTGCTTTTTTTGTTTGCTTGATTTGTTTTCTTGTAATTTTTTTTGCCATAAAAACTCCGGTTTATAAAATAAAAGCCCAGCGATGGGGGACCACTGGGCTCGACTCTGTTACATCAAAGGGCAGGGGAGAACCCTTTGAAAGAGTCAGAATAAATATATTATGATAAGTGCTATTTGTCAAGCATTTATTACTTACTAATTTGATATACTATTTTTCTAATTGTATCAAACTGAAGATACGGATATTCTTCACGAATTGAGTCTATCGCATCTCCGGCACTTACCTTACTTGCTCTGAGTTGTTTGAATTTTTTCCTTATTTGATAGTCACGCACAGCTTTTTCGTCAATTAAACCGTGAGCTTCCAACAATTCAAAAATTTCATCACTGATTAATTCGGCAAGAGGGTTATCTATTTTTGCTCTTATTTCTTTCATCTCCATCTTTCCTTTTTTTGTGAATGGATATCATTACCTGAAATTATGGTATCAAAGTATTTAGAAGTAACACCTCCCTATTATGTTCCGTATTAAATAAAAAAGCCGAACACAGTAACTCTCTGAGTCGGCATTAATTTGCTACTGTGGTAAAAAAGTGCTAAAAAAATTATTTTTTATTACAGTAACAAATTTTCTATAATTGTAAGGCTTTTATCCTAAGTGTTTGAAATATTGACTTCAAAAATAGCAAAAATGTGAATAATGTCAAATGAAAAATAATTCTCATTCACTAAAGATATTCAACAAATTATCGATTATTTTCCAACTAGTTATAATCTTTTTATTCTAAACTAAAGACAAATTCTACTCAATGAACGAAAAAAATAAACTCAGATTTATTGATTATTTAGTATTTCTAGTAAAATATAAACGTCTTATACTAATTACTGTATTCTTAACAGGTATAATAGGCTATCTTACAGTCTATTTTTTCATAGATGAGCAATTCGATTCAAAATCAGTTATTATTCCGGCCAAAGATGAAGGATTGGGTGGAATTGGTGGACTTCTGGGGGACCTGGGAAATCTGCCACTAGGGTTGGGAGACGAATTTTCGAATGAAGAAATGGGGATGTATAATACAATTATTTATAGCAGAACCTTATTAGAAAAAGTAATATATGAGTTTAAATTATTAGATATCTACGAACTTGATAAAGACGATCCCGAACATATGGAAAAAGCCATTAAAATTTTATCTAACAATATATCAACTATTGAAACTCCGAATTTTGCTTATGAAATTGAAGTAAGATCTCCGGATCCGGACCTTAGCGCAACGATGAATAATTTTATTGTGCAGGAGATGAATAATAAAATCGTTGAAATGAAAATTGAAAAGTCCAAAAACAATCGAATATTTCTTGAAGATAGGGTAGCCGAAATTAAGAATGCGTTAAGTTTAGCTGAAGATTCGCTCAGATTTTATCAAGAAAAATCGGGGATGTTAGAAGCTGTTGAACAGGTGAAAGAAGTAATGGGTATTTATGGTGAATTAGAGACTGAATTAATTAAAAAACAAATTGAAGTATCCATACTTAAACAAATCTATCCGTCCGGACATCCACAACTAGAGGAAGCCGAGTTAGGTATAAAAGAGTATTCGAAAAAGGTACGGAAACTTAAGCTAGAGGGTGAAGATAACAGCTTACTTCTTTCTCTTAAATCTATTCCGGAAAAGGCAGTAAATTATTTTAGAAATTTTAGAAATGTTGAAATTAATTCTGCAATTTTACAATTTGTTTTACCATTATATGAACAGGCGAAATTTGAGGAACAAAAAGATGTGCCTGTAATACAAATAGTTGATGTCGCTGTTCCGCCAGCTAAAAAAAGCTTTCCTCCGCGTACTATATTTACTCTGATTTTAATGTTTATTGCATTTCTAATTTGCTTCGTTTTTATTCTATTAAATGAGAATGAAAATTTGCAGAGCTCTGACAAATACAAGTATATCAGGACAAATTTATTTAAATGGAAATAATAAACCTGTTAGTTCTTATTTAATGAATAAAATTCCTATTGCCATTTATCTCCAGCATTATTTATCCCCGTCAATGACTTTCATTCATCGCCAATTGATAAATACAAGCAAGAATTTTTCTCCTTTTGTTTTGTGCTCGGATTGGTTGGAAAACCGTGATAGGTTTCCATTCGAGAAAATATATCTGAAGCGTAGAAATTTTATTGGTATAAAAAAATCTAGAATCGTGAGTAAAATTATCGGTTGGCGTACTTTGCTTGATATTAATCCTAGACTTTCTTTACAGCAGAAAAAATATTTCTCAAATGTTTTGAATATTAATAACATTAGTCTGATTCATGCTCACTTCGGTCCTGCTGGTTTAGAAATTTTGCAGATTGCTGTTAAGCTGGGATTACCTTTAATTGTCACATTTCATGGATATGATGCATCCATGTTACTTAGATTTGAAAAATATAGAAAGAATTTGAAGGAGTTGTTTAATTATGCAAACATGATTACCGTATCAAAATTCATAAAAAATGAGTTGGTAAAATTGGGAGCTAAGGCGGAAAAAATTAATGTTATTAGATGCGGTATCCCTGTTAATCACTTCGATCTTGTCGAAAGAATTCCAGTCAAAACTAAGATGTTAAAGAATGAAAAAATCTCATTTTTGCAAGTGTCAAATTTTGTTAAAAAGAAAGGACATAAATATACGATTGAAGCATTCAATAATTTTTTAAAAACATACAAGAATGCTAAATTAATCTTAGCCGGGGAGGGACAGCTGAAAAAAGAAATTTATTCGCTATGTAAAGAATTAAACCTGTTAGATTATGTTTCCTTTCCAGGACTTGTAAATCAGGATCAAGTTATACGGCTGATGAACAATGCAGATGTGTTTGTTCATCACAGTGTGACAACTGATCAGGGGGATAAAGAGGGGATTCCAACCGTTTTAATGGAGGCAATGGCTACTGGTCTGCCTTGCATTAGTACTTATCATTCAGGTATTCCGGAACTTATTGACAACAATATTAATGGACTTCTGGTCCAGGAGAAAGACATAGATGCTTTTACTAACGCTTTAAAAAATCTTATTAATATGCCAGATAATTTAGGAATTAAAGCCAGAGAAACTGTGGTAAGATATTTTAATTTGGAGATCGAAATGGGTAAAACCTTTTCTTTATATAAAACTTTACTTAACTCCAACTAATTTTTTCAAATCTTAACTGAAAAAGCTTTAATGAAATCTAAAATTAATAAGGCTACAAATTCAAGACCACTAAACTTGCTCAAAAAATTCACTAACTTAATACAAGGGACGGTAATTGATATTGACTGTGGGAAATGCCTTAAAAACAAGTTATTACAAAACAATGTGTGTACTGTCTTTGGATGGATGAACGAAAAAGTATTTACGGATTGAATGAAAACAATGTATTAGGTACCATGGTGAGTGTACTTTTTAAGATCTTAAAATCCGGTTTTCATTTGAGTGATTCTTCATAAAGCTGATTCCAAGGCCTTATAAGAAATCTTTTCACCAAAATACCAGGGATCAAACACATAAAAGATGACACTCGATTATTTGAAAAGAATACAAAATTCTTTATTATAATTTCTATTATTCGAACTATGTAAAACAACATTTTAAATTACAGTCAGTTTAAATGTATTAAAACAAATACGGTTACATATTTTGGTGTTATTGTATTAATAAAATTTAATTAATTCATATGCTTGTAAAACATAGATTCTTAAAATTTTTTATTGTACCTTTTATGTTGTGTAATCAGTACTTAGATAAGATTCTGAATCAGCGGTTCCATTTAGAGCGAATCATTACATCTAACTATTTTACTTTGTTACAAAATAGGTTACTTCATATCCTAACTTTTCATTAATGTGCCTTGAAAAAAGAATTCAAATCAAGAGCGATTAAAGGACTTAAATGGTCCTCGCTATCGCGTTTTGGTCGCCTGCTTTTCCAATACTTATCTACAATCATTCTTGTTGGCATTTTAGCACCGGAGGATTTTGGTTTACTAGCCATGGCTTTAGTTGTTATTGGCTTTTTAGATATCTTTAAAGATTTAGGTACAGGTTCGGCAATTATTCAACAGACAGATCCCTCTAAGGAACTAATATCCACCATATACTGGATAAATTTTCTATTTGGATTTAGTATTACTGTTGTGATTTTCTTTTCTGCAGAATTTGTCTCTTTGATGTATGGAGCAGCTAAACTTAAACCGATTTTGC
>CBDUAV010000035.1:0-23876 GCA_965365225.1 uncultured Ignavibacteria bacterium
CTGAAAAGATACGTAAGAATTGAGGCATATAGACCTCCTTTTTTTTGTTAGAGAATTGAATTAAGTTGAGATTTGTTAGAAAAATTGAATGCCCTTATTAAGTCAATAAAATCAAGAATTAAATTACATTGATTTGCACGTTAATAATTTTTAAAGACATTAACAAGGATTGATGATAAAATATACTACTTTTATCTAACTAGAATCACGTACCAAAAATGCGACAAAGAAGATTTTTTTGAAATAATTAGATACTAATAAATATTTTTCTCATAATTTTAAGCATTCGACAATATGTAGATTCTGCCTCAAAACTATGCACTCATTCCTGCTTTTTTCTTTTTAAAACAATATCAAGCTCTATTTTAGCCTATTTTCGAAGAAAATTCAGGCAAGGATGTTGCCCTTAATGTGTTACGATTTAATAATAGGGAAGAACATAACAGTAATTAAATGGTTAGTAAACCTAAAAAACTTCAGCTAAGTCTTACTTTACAATTCGCAGCTTTCTTCATTTTGGTAGCAGGATTTATTTACTATTATTTTAGCCAAAAGTTTGAAGATGAGGTGTTGGATAAATTTAAATTTAAAGCCGAAGTAATTGCCAAGTATATTGAACAAAACCCGCGTGTGTTCTGGACCCATGAACTTGATGATAAAAGCCAGTTAATACAATTAATGTTTTTGAATGATATTAGTTACTGCGTATTACTTGATAATGATGAAAAGCTGATAGATGCGGTTAATTTTGATATTGCTGAATATTACTCATACACTAAAATCAAAAACACAAATACCATCTCATTTGATAAAACTCTTTATCAAGTGGTTGTGCCAATTGCCGATAATCACTTTCAGCGTGGAAAGGCTTATCTAGGTTTTGAAGCTGGCTTGGTGGCAGTAGACCTAAAGAAAAAAACATTATTAACTGCACTATTCAGTTTATCTATTCTGCTTGCCGGGATGGTATTTACCTATTTCTTAAGTTCAATATCGTTTAGACCATTTACTAAGTTAATGAGTGCGTTAAGTAAGGATGATAGAACTGTTCAAAAGGATCAGATAACAAAACTTCTATCTGCATTAGATAAAAGTGATAGAAGCCAACAAAAGGTTTTACTATCAAAATTAATGAATAATGAAATTGGTGTGCTTGCTCATAAATTTTATGAGATTTTAGATGAACTTGAAATGGCTACAAACAAAATTCAAAAACTTAATGATAAATTAAATGGCGCAGTCCGTGATAAAGCATATGGGATTGGATTTGAAGTTAATCAGCGCAAAAAGACAGAGAATAATCTTAAGCAAAGTGAAGAGCTTTTTAAACAACTTTTTGAAACTGCTCCAATTGGAATGGTTATAATTTCAGATGAGGGAATTACTGTTAAATCCAATAAAGCGTTTTGTAATACAATAGGCTATGAATGGCATGAGATAGCTGGGGCAAATATAAAATATATTTTTAACGGTAGTAAGTCAGGAGATGTGAAGTCCACATTTCAATTAATTCGTGATAATGAAAGACTGGACACCGAATGTGGATTAGTTAGGAAAGACGGTCGTAGAATTTCAGCAATATTAAAATCAACAAAAATAGTTAATGATAAAGGTGAACTAAAAAATATATTAATTCAGGTATTAGATATCACAGAATTTAAAAAGGCTCAAAGCGATATTGTTGCTGCATTGGATAAGGCAACAGAGTCGGAAAGATTAAAAAGTGCATTCCTCGCGCAGATGTCTCATGAGATTCGCACGCCATTAAATGTTATTCTTCCTTCAATTCCATTAATTGCAGATGAACTTGGCGATAAAGATGAAGAGATTTTGAGCATACTTTCTTCAGTTGAAAATGCAAGCAAAAGACTGCAAAATACAATTGATATGATTCTTTCTCTTTCTGCAGTGCAAAGCGGAACTTACAAACCTAAATTTGAGAACTTCATGCTCGCTGACGATGTTAAAAATCTGGCAAGAGAATTTATTCCTATCACGAAGGAAAAGGGATTGCAAATTTATTTTACTAACAAAACAGTTAACTCAGAAATCTCTGCAGATAGATATACAATAAATCAAATTTTCCAAAATCTAATTGGAAATGCTGTTAAATATACACATAGCGGGAATATTACGATAACTGTGGAAGATTATCAGAAAAACAGAGTCATAGTTAAAGTTGAGGACACAGGTATCGGGATCGGCTCCAAATATGTTAAAAATTTATTTGCGCCGTTTTCACAGGAGGACACAGGTAGGACGAGAAAATACGAAGGCAATGGATTAGGTTTAGCGCTTGTTAAAGAATACGTTCAAATAAACAATGGCGAAATATCTGTTCAAAGTGAAAAAAATGTTGGTTCGACATTTTCTGTACATTTTGAAAAAAGTATTAATGTTTCATTTAATGTACAAGAGAAAATGATCTTAACAGAAGTGAAAACTCTTCTTAGCTAGCTTACATTCTTTGCTATCCCTCTTTATTTACTTTTAACATTTCTAAATAATTACTAAACAATTATATTTGGCCCTTCAAATTTTTAGTCGAAGCAAAAACAGAAACTGTAAAAGATGTTTAAAGTACTTTTGTTCTATAAATATGTTGATGTACCCAATCCGGAGCAAATCGTGCAGCAGCACCTGGATTGGTGTCTGAAGAATGATATTAAAGGCAGGGTTTTCTTTGCTAAAGAAGGGGTGAACGGAACTGTTTCGGGTGCCACAGAAAACATTGAAAAATATAAAACTCATCTTAAAAATTATCCCCAATTTTCAGATATATGGTTTAAGGAAGATGATGCGGTAGAGCACGCATTTAAAAAAATGCATGTTCGCTTAAAGAATGAAATTGTTCGCGGGAATTTAACGGATGTTTCAATTGAAAATGGTGGAAAAAGACTAAATCCTGAAGAGTTGTTAGATTATTATAATGCAGGAAAAGATTTTATAATTGTTGATGCACGAAACTGGTATGAAAGCAAAATTGGTAAATTTAGAAATGCAATTACACCCAAAATAAAAAGTTTTCGCGAATGGAAGAAAGTTGTTGATAAAGATTTGCAGAAGTATAAAAATAAAACGGTTGTAACGTATTGCACTGGTGGGATTCGCTGCGAAAAAGCATCGGCTTACATGATTGAAAACGGATTTGAAGATGTTTACCAATTAGATGGAGGAATATTTAACTTCATTAAAAAATTTCCTGATACTTATTGGCAAGGTGGCATGTTTGTTTTTGATGAGCGCCGGGTTGTTAATCCTAATACAAAAGATGAATTAAAACATGTTGCTGGGTGCCATTTTTGCGGCAAACCAACCTCTTATTATATAAATTGCCACAATGTGAACTGTGATAAAATAATTATTAGCTGCCACGATTGTAAAATTGAAAATGAATACTGCTGCTCAGATGAATGTAGAAAAAGTGAGAATAAGAGAAAAAATTTTCACGGGTAAAAGTATAAAAGTCATTCTGAGCACCTGCAAGAAGGCATACAGAAAGCAAAGAATCTAATAATTTAATTAGATTCTTCGTCGCTTTACTCCTCAGAATGACTATAAATAAATTATTTTTTCCAATCAGCAAGTAATTTTTTCATATTATCAAAATCAAATGGTGCGCTTTCCATTTTACTGCCAAGCTCAATTGCTTTTTCCATAGTACCAATTGCATCTCCCTTCATTCCGAGTTTGTGCTGAAGCTGAGCTTTTATTCTCAAATTCCAGTAAACTTCACTGAAAAGCGTTGAAGCATCAATCCATTTCATTGCTTCTTCTAAATTAATATTATTCTGAAGGCAATACTGTGCTGCCTGGAATGAAGGAACCCATGATAATATTTTTCGTGCTTTCTCAAGTGTTAAATCTGTTGTAGCTACCTCAACACCGAAGGAAACTTTAAGGTTTTCCCAAACTAAATTTACATTTACTGTGTTTTCAGTAACATCAGTAAAAAGGAAAGTCATTCTTTCCTGAAAGTGATGTTCTTCGGGTTTTACTTTTAATCTTAAAGCATCTTTGGTCTCATCGTAATTTGAACTGCCGTCTACCTCAGTATCTCTACTAAAAATAATCTCCCATTCGTTTTCGCCTGGAATTACGTGTATACCATAAATGCCTGCTGCCAAATTACTTCCATTAACTTTAACGGCATCGCTGAATGTAATTGAAGTAACTTCGTTTGCACCAGTGCGCCATACTTCACCGTATGGAACAAGCCCGCCCCAGATTTTTCTTCCTTTAACTCCGGGAGAACTGTAATCAATCGATATTTCTGTTACTCCAACAAATTGAATAACAGTTGCATCAGGGCTGGGACGTGGTGTACGTAGTTCCTGTGCAAGAACCGCAATGCTAAATAGCAGCAACAATGTGAAAGAAAGTTTTGCTACTTTCATCATTTTTCACTCCTTATAATTTATTTGAATCAGGTTGGTTTAGTTTTAATTTTGATATTAAGTTAATCAGCATTTCATAATTAAACAAGACGAATGGAAAATTTCCAGGATAAAGAAATTGAAAAAAGTTTAAAGAAAGCCAAGCCACATTCAAAATGGGACGGGATTAAAAAATGGGTGCCTTCAATCATAATACTTCCTATTGCCTTGATATGGTGTCTAAACAGAGGCGAATTTAATTTACTCGATAACGTTGATTTAGTTATTCACGAAGCAGGGCATTTTTTCTTTAGTTTATTCGGAAAGTTTATTTACACCTTAGGCGGCACGCTGATGCAGATAATTTTGCCATCAATAATTGCGGGCTTCTTTCTAAGAAATAACTACAGAACAGGGGTCCAATTTTCGCTGCTATGGCTCGGGCAGAATTTTATAAATATTAGTGTTTACGCAGCTGATGCAAGAGCACGGAAACTTCCGCTGCTTGGCGGAAACAAAGTTTACCACGATTGGCACTACTTGCTCGGCAAATTAGGACTACTTGAGCAAGATCAGATTGTTGGATATTTTTTCTTCAGCATTGCGATCCTGATCTTTGCTGTTGCCGTTTTAATGCCTCTTATAACTAAAGATTAAATTGTATCTTTTGCCCCTAAAAAAAACCAGATGAAAAAAATAATTATCATATCATTTCTATTATTTTCAATTAATCTGTTTTGCCAGACAGATTCCCTGATCAATTATTTCGAAAACAATAATATCGAATCTATCATTCATTTTAAAAATGAAGTAAGAGATGGCAATGCACAGTTTTATTGGGAGAATGGAAATATTAAAGAAGATGTTAATTATGTAAATGGAAGGATTGAAGGACTAGTGAGAAGATATGATGAAAACGGGACCTTGCGAGAAATGTTTACAATTGAAAATGGTAAACGCGAAGGACCCACTTCACTTTTTGACAGCACCGGAACATATGTAAATGATATCTACTACGAACAAGGAATTTTAGTCGTTGATAAAATTATTCTTGACGAGGGACCCAAAAAAGAAATTATAACATCAAACCAAATTACAGAAAACAAGCAGCCGGAGAAAAATAATAAAAAGAAAAATGTTGATCCGGATAATCCGCTTCCGCCGAGCGTAGAAGAAGAACATAACTATGAAGATGATCCTGCATTTTATAAAACCGTTGAAGTAATGCCAGAGCCAATTGGCGGAATGAATGCCGTATATAAAAAAATTGGTTACCCGGAAGAAGCAAGGGAAAATGAAATTGAAGGCATTGTAAAAATTTTAACGATGATTGATAGAGATGGCGAAGTGTTGGACGCACAGGTGATTGAAGGAATCGGTTACGGATGTGATGAGGCTGCACGGCTCGCAGTTTTTTATCATCGCTTTAAACCGGGTTTGATAAGAGGAGAAAAAGTAAAGGTGCAAATGGAAGTTTCAATTGAGTTTAAATTGGAAGAGGAAGAATAATTTATTTTTTTACCTTAAATCGGAAAGCATCCAGAATAGGCTTATACTTTAAGTCTTTGCTCTGCAGCCTAACTGTATAATTACTGAATTCTCTTCTAAGAGGATATTTTTTCCTTAAACTATCAAAATGTTCTTTGCGTTTTTCATCATCTTTATTATAAATTTCTTTTAACTTATTATCATCAATATCAACATTATAAATTGAAGAGAATAGTTTGTAAAGTTTTTCTTCAATTATTTCCCCTCCAGGAAAACTGATTTCAGACTTTTTTATGCCTTTAAGTGGCGGTTGCCATACTGGGTTTTGATTCAAGTGTTTGCAAAGTGCATCGTAAATTATTTTTGTACCATTTGCTTTCCCTTCTAAAGAATAGCCAGCAATATGTGCCGTTCCAATTTTTGTTTTTTTGAGCAGCTCGATATTTAAATCTGGTTCGTTTTCCCACACATCCAAAATCAATTTAAATATTTTTGTTGTAGACTCTTTAAGAAGAGCCGTGTTATCAAATATTTCTCCTCGGGAAGTATTAATAATTATTTTTTTCTTTTTGATCTTCTTCAGATTTTCTTCATTCAAAAGATGAAATGTTTTATCTCTTCCTTCTTTATTCAACGGAACATGCATAGTTATTATATCAGCGTTTAATACTTCATCTAATGTCACATAACCGCTTCCAATTCCTTCTCTTTCTTTCGGCGGATCATTTTTTAACACTTTCATTCCTAATGCTTTGGCAAGCTTTTCAGTTTTACTACCGATGTTGCCCACACCTACAATTCCGATTGATGTTCCGAAAAGTCTAATTTTTTCTTCGGTTGCAATTTTTAACAATGCAGTAAAAACATATTCAGCAACGGAATCCGCATTGCATCCTTTTGCATCTGCAAATGTAATTTTATTATTTCGAAGATAATTAATATCAATATGATCAGTACCGGTAGTAGCAGTTCCAACAAATTTAATTTTTGTGTTTTGAAGAAGTGATTTATCAACTTTTGTAATTGAGCGGACGATTAATACATCGGCATCTTTTAAGACTTTATTCGTAATAAATCTGCCGTTTAATAAATGAATTGAGCCAAATTCATTATAAGCAGCTTTTGCAAAAATTATATTTTCATCGACTACTATTTTCATTTTTAAAGAATTGTATTTAAATCAGTTCAAATTTACTCAATTAAGATTTTAACATTAACAAGATTGGCCCTTAATTATTGTTTTTCCCATCATATTGGGCTATTTTTGTTCCACTTCAAAACCCAATTAAAAATATAAAAAATGTAGAAATACTTCTTATCTCTTAAAAGGGATTTACAATGCTAAGCAAATTACTTATGCCGGAAATAGAATCTCTTATTGCTGAGAGAAAGCTTAGCATCTTAAAAGAAATCCTTAATGATTGGACTCCCGCCGATATAGCAGATCTTATTATTGATTTACCTGAACAAGAACAAGTGATAGTATTTCGTCTTCTTCCAATTGAGTTGGCAACTGAAACGTTTGAACATTTAGAATTTGAAGTTCAAATGGGTCTATTAAAAGCAATGGGAAAAGGTGAAGTTGCTGCAATATTAAATGATATGTCTCCAGATGATCGAACCGCTCTGCTTGAAGATTTGCCCGGTTCGGCGGCTAAACAATTAATTCAGTTGCTTTCTGCTGAAGAGAGAAAAATTGCCCAAACTCTTTTAGGTTATCCGGAAAATAGTGTCGGCAGGTTGATGACACCCGATTACATTGCTGCTAAACCTGATTGGACTATTGCTGAAACACTTGATTTCGTTAGGGAAAACGCAGAAGATAGCGAGACACTAAACGTAATTTATGTAACTAACGATAAAGGTGTACTGATTGATGATATACGAATTAGAGAGATTATTCTTTCTCCTACAGCAAAAAAAATAAGCGATTTAATGGATGAAAATTATATTTCGCTAAACGTTGCAGATGATCAGGAGCTTGCCGTTGAACAGTTCAAAAAGTACGATAGGATTGCCCTTCCTGTTACAGATAATTCTGGAATACTAATTGGTATTGTTACAGTTGATGATGTGCTGGATGTTGCAGAAGAAGAAGCTACAGAGGATATTCAAAAAATTGCAGCAACAGGAGTTCTGGATGAACCTTATCCAACGATTCCAATTCTGCAATTAATAAAAAAACGTGCATTCTGGCTAATAATTCTTTTTGTTGCTCAAATATTAACAGCTTTTGTTTTAGGTTTTTTTGAAGATCATTTAGGAAAAGCAATAGCGTTAACCATTTTTATTCCGCTTATAATTTCCAGTGGTGGTAATTCTGGCTCGCAGGCTGCAACGCTAGTAATAAGAGCAATGGCATTGGGCGAAATATCGCTTAAAGATTGGTGGCTCATTATGCGCAGAGAGGTAATCTCTGGATTAGTGCTCGGAGGTATATTGGGAATAATTGGATTTATACAAGTTTCTGTTTTAGCTAATTTCTCAGAATCACTTAGGCAATACTGGTTATTAATTGCATTGACTGTATTTTTTTCAATTATTGGTATTGTTATATGGGGTACATTGTCAGGCTCAATGTTGCCATTCATTCTTAAACGATTTGGCGCAGATCCAGCTACATCTTCAGGTCCATTAGTAACAACCATAGTTGATGTAACAGGACTTATAATTTATTTTTCTGTTGCTATAATTATACTAAGTGGAACCCTTCTGTAAAATAGTACCGGATTGTTACCCCCCATTTGAATAAAAATCAGTTATTTTCTTTTTATATTTACATTTAAATGATAAATCTTAATAATAAAACAATTAAAAATAACAACAATGTTAAAGGAATTATTTTAGCAGGCGGTTCCGGATCTCGACTATATCCGATAACTAAAGTTTACAGTAAACAACTCACCCTAATTTATGATAAGCCATTAATCTATTATCCACTTTCAATTCTTATGCTTGGAGGGATAAAAGAGATACTTATAATTTCGAACGAAGAAACTATTCCTCTTTACAGGCAACTATTCGGTGATGGTAACCAGTTAGGTTTAAAATTTGAATATGTTGTACAGCCTGAACCAAAGGGAATTGCAGAAGCTTTTATCCTGGGTGAAGAATTTATCGGCGGAAATTCTGTTTGTCTTGTTCTCGGTGATAACATTTTCTACGGTAGCCTGGATTTCTTTTATAAATCTTTACAAACAGAAAAAGGAGCAACAATTTTCGGATACCAAGTTAACGATCCTGAAAGATATGGTATAGTTGAATTTGATAATAATGGAAAAGCTATTTCAATTGAAGAAAAACCGGTAAAACCAAAATCTCATTATGCAGTGCCTGGCTTGTATGTGTATGACAATAAAGTTGTTAAATTTTCGAAAGCATTAACGCCTTCCAAAAGGGGTGAGTTAGAAATTACAGATATTAACAGAGAATATTTAAATAGAGGTGAGCTTAGTGTTGAAAAAATTGGTAGAGGTATTGCTTGGCTCGATACCGGAACTCCTGAAGCACTGCTTGCTGCATCTAATTTCTTTGGGGTAATTGAAGATAGGCAGGGATTGAAAGTTGCCTGCATTGAAGAGATAGCATATTACAGAGGTCTTATAAATAAAAAACAATTCGCAACATTAATTCAATCAATGCCAAATTCTCTTTACAAAGAATATCTTGAAAAAATTTTGAAGGAAGAGTAAACGGTTTGAAGATTATAAAAACAGAAATAGAAGGATTGCTTATTATCGAACCGGATGTTTATAGCGACGATAGAGGATTTTTTTTGGAATCATTTAACAAAATGCGTTATGAAAAGCACGGTTTAAATTTTGATTTTGTGCAGGATAACATTTCCAAATCCACTAAAAACACAATCAGAGGATTGCATTATCAAGTTGGTAAGATGCAGCAGGGAAAGTTATGCCAGGTACTAAAAGGAAAAGTGCTTGATGTAGCAGTTGATATTAGATTCGGCTCGCCGACTTTTGGAGAGCACTTTGCACACACCTTAAATTCAGACAAGCTTGCGCAAATTTGGATTCCTCCAGGATTGGCTCATGGGTTTTCTGTTCTTTCCGATGATGCTTTGTTTGCTTATAAATGTACAGGATATTACAGTAAAGATCACGAGAGAACTATTCTTTATAAAGATGCTGATTTGAATATAGATTGGCAGGTTAAAAATCCTATTGTTTCCGAAAAAGATTTCAACGCATTGAAATTTAAAGACATAGAAAAAGATTTTATTTACACTGCAAAGTGATACTCATCCTCAGTAGTTTTTACATTCGTTTCTCACTAACTTTAAAATTAAAAAATTGGTATAATTATGAAAGTTCCTCTGCTTGATTTAAAACCTCAGTATCAATCACTTAAAAATGAGCTGGATGCAGCTATACTTCACGTTGCTGAAACACAATACTTCATTCTCGGACCCGAAGTGGAAAGTATGGAAAAAGAATTTTGTGAATATCTAAATTGCAAATTTGCAATTGGTGTCTCATCGGGTACAGATGCATTGCTTTTAGCCCTAATGGCAATTGATTTACAGCCAAATGATGAAGTTATTGTTCCAACTTATTCCTTTTTTGCTACAGCTGGTGTTGTCTCCCGCTTAAATGGAAAACCCGTTTTAACTGATATCGATCCTGTAACATTTAATATTGACCCGGATGATTTCAAAAACAAAATTACAGCTAAAACTAAAGCGGTTATACCTGTTCATCTATACGGGCAAA
The DNA here is from genome assembly GCA_965365225.1 of uncultured Ignavibacteria bacterium. Lineage (GTDB taxonomy): Bacteria > Bacteroidota > Ignavibacteria > Ignavibacteriales > Ignavibacteriaceae > IGN2. The sequence goes on from CBDUAV010000035.1 coordinate 10,595, forward strand.
GTGCTGATATGGATCCAATTTTAGAAATTGCAAAGCAAAATAATATAATGGTAATTGAAGATGCAGCTCAGGCAATCGGAACACAGTACAAGGATGGAAATTATTCTGGCACGATTGGGCACGTAGGATGTTACTCATTCTTTCCAAGTAAAAATCTTGGCTGTTTTGGAGATGGAGGCTTAGTTGTAACTAATGATGACCGGCTTGCACACATGATTAAAATTAAAAGGGTCCATGGCGGTGAGCCAAAATATTATCATAAAGTAATTGGAGGAAATTTTAGATTGGATGCACTGCAAGCTGCGGTACTTAGAATTAAACTTCCACACTTAGATAATTGGTCTGAAGGGCGAAGAAAAAATGCTGAACTTTACAATAAACTTTTTATAGATGCTGGATTAGCAGAGACAACCGGTAAAATTAAATTTGATGATAAAAACAAAGTATTGCTTCCAAAAGCCGTTTACAAATATGCTGTTGAAGTAAAAAATTATCATATTTATAATCAATATATAATTAGAGTTGAGAAAAGGGATGAACTAAGGAGATTTCTGGCTGAGAACGAAATTGGCACCGAAATTTATTATCCTGTTCCATTTCATTTACAGGAGTGCTTTTCTAATCTTGGTTACACACGAGGCGATTTTCCTTTAGCAGAAACAGCTGGTAATAAATCTTTAGCTCTTCCGATTTATCCTGAACTAACACATGAACAGCAGCAGTTTGTTGTTGAAAAAATTAGTGATTTCATTAAAAATTAGTTTATTAAAATGAATCATCTAAAAGGAAACAGCTTATTTGTTCTATTATTGATTTTTATTTTTACACCAGCCATAGTGTCGCAAGTTGTTTACGAACCCTTACATCGAGATGTTTATAACTTTTTGGGTAGATTAAGCCAAAAGGGAATAATTGAATTTAATGATTTAGTTAAACCTTTACCCCGCATATACATTGCTGAAAAATTATACGAGGCTGATTCCCTCTCTTCAAAATTAACATCGCTCGAAAAAGATGAATTGGATTTTTTCATTGAAGATTTTTATCACGAACAGTGGTTTTTAGAAGAAAACACGGGACATAAAAATCATTTAGATTTTGTGAGCAATGATCCCGCTCAAAGATGGCGATTTTTTTCTTACGGCAGCGATGCATTTAAAATGAATGCTGGAATAATTCTGGGTGCGGAAATTGGCTCATTGGATAAATCTAAACGAACACACTTTTGGAATGGCGTTTACACTTATGGATATATCTCGGACGTAATCGGATTCAGTTTCGATTTTAGAGATAACACTGAAAAAGGAAACACAATTGATAAGCAAAAAAAGTTTTCTCCTGTTACGGGTGTAAACGAAAAAAGTGATCGGTTAAATGTTATTTATCCTGCAGATAAAATTGAATATAGCGAAGCTAAAGGTGTGCTTGCTGCAAACTGGAAATGGGGAAGCGCTGCTGTTGGTAAAGAATTTCTTGAATGGGGTTATGCAGATAACGGATTAATCGTCCTTTCGCAAAAAAGTCCATCTTTCCCTTTTATAAGATTAGATATTAATCCTGTTGATTGGCTGCACTTCAATTATTTTCATGGGTGGCTTTCTTCGGATGTTATTGATTCATCATTAATATATTATTCTGAAGAAGGAGATCAGCGTTTTCAATTTCGCGAAAAATATATCGCCTCACATACATTAACGTTAAAACCAACAAGGGGTTTGGATATTTCAATTGGTGAATCAATTATTTATGCGGATAAGCTGGAAATTTTATATCTGATTCCTATTACGTTTTTCAGAATTGCAGATCATTATTTAAGCAGACAATACAATGCTGCTGGCGGTAATGCACAACTTTTTGCATCTGTAAGTTCAAAAGGACATTTAAAAAACACTCATCTTTACGGAACATTTTTTATTGATGAAATTACTCTAAGCGGTTTATTCGACTCTTACAAACAAAGAAATCAATTCGGTTTTACTCTTGGCAGTTCCGTTACAGATTTACCATTCCACAATCTTACACTAAAACTTGAATACTCAAAAATTTACCCGTACGTTTATCAGCACTATGTTCCTACAACCACGTACAAAAGCGCTTCTTATGTTTTAGGGCATTGGATGGGCAACAATTCTGATCAGGTTTATGTCTCTTTAAAGTATCGTTTTTTACGAGGTTTAGAAGCGAATGCTTGGCTTAGATACATCAGGCAGGGTGAAGCTGGCACTATTGATGGACAATATTTTCAGCCTCAGCCGCCGTTTTTATTTGGGTTAAGAACCAATTACACTTATCTAGGTGCACAGGTAAAGTACGAAATTTTGCATGAACTTTTTGTGCGGGCAAGATATCAGTTTATGAAAACTTCCAAACAACTGGAAGACTTAAGTTTTGCTGATACTAATTTACAAGAATTTCATTTTGCTGTTTATTATGGATTGTAAAGAATAATATAATATGGCTAGTCGATCAAAATATTTAAATAAAAGAATTTACCTTGCAGGACATTCTGGAATGGTTGGTTCTGCAATTACGGATGAATTAAAGAAGGGGGGATATAGAAATCTTATTTTAAAAGATTATCCTGGACTTGATTTAATCAGACAAAATGAGGTTGAGAAATTTTTTCATAAAGAGAAACCTGAAGTGGTGATTATTGCAGCAGCAAAAGTGGGGGGCATTCTTGCTAACAGCACTTATCGAGCTGAATTTATTTATGATAACCTGATGATAGAAGCTAATCTTATACACAATGCTTTTAAATCTGGCGTTGAAAAAGTTATATTTCTCGGAAGTTCGTGCATTTATCCAAAGCTTGCACCGCAGCCCTTAAAAGAAGAATACCTTTTATCAGATTATCTTGAATTTACGAATGAACCTTATGCAATTTCTAAAATTGCTGGTATTAAACTTTGTGAAAACTTTTACAGGCAGTACGGCTGTAACTTCTATTCTGTTATGCCGACAAATCTTTATGGACCAAACGATAATTTTAATCTTGAAACCTCACACGTTTTACCAGCACTCATTAGAAAATTTCACGAGGCAAAAGAAAATAACAAAAATGAAGTAGTAATTTGGGGAACGGGAAAACCTTTGCGTGAATTTTTATATGTTGAAGATGTTGCAGATGCAATTTTATTTTTAATGGAAAATGTTAATGCAAGAGATCTTTATGAAAAAGGAATTTCACATATCAATGTTGGAACAGGTAAGGATATTTCTATAAATGAACTTGCCAAGCTGATTGCAGATATTATTGGTTTTAATGGCGAAATTATTCACGATAAAACAAAACCAGATGGAACACCACGAAAACTGCTAGATGTTTCAAGAATAAATTCTCTCGGATGGAAATATAAAACTGAATTGAAAGCTGGGGTTGAAAAAACATATTATTGGTTTCTTAAGAATTTGGAAGCTAGGAATTAGAAGATAGAATGGACCGAGCAAAAAGTTTTACTGATTTAATCGTATGGCAAAAAGCGCATGAGTTTGTACTTAGAATTTATAGACTGACTAATGATTTACCAAAGAGCAGAACCTATGGATTAGTATCACAATTCAGTAGATCTGCTGTTTCAATTGCGGCAAATATTTCAGAGGGATTTGTAAAAAAAGGAAAAGCAGATAAACTAGGATTTTATAATATTGCACAGGACTCAATTCAGGAATGCGAATATTATTTAATCTTATCAAAAGATTTAAACTATTCAAAGGATAACAACTTAATAGATTTATTAGATGAAGTTGCTAAAATGCTGCAATCTTACATTAACTCAATAAATTCTAAAAACTAAATTCAAACTACTAACTACTTATAATGAAAAAAGCACTTATCACCGGCATTACCGGACAGGATGGAAGCTATTTAACTGAACTTCTTTTAAATAAGGGATATGAAGTTCATGGCATAATTCGCAGAAGCAGCTCCTTTAACACAGGCAGGATAGATCATCTCTACAACGATCCGAAGATTCTGAATGAAAAATTATTTCTTCATTATGGTGATCTTGTTGATACAAGTAATCTTAATCGCTTGCTTGAAAAAACTGAGCCGGACGAAATTTACAATCTTGCTGCTCAGAGTCATGTTAAAGTTTCTTTTCAGGTGCCTGATTACACAGCGCAGGTGGATGCACTTGGAACACTCAGATTTTTAGATGCAATTCGTGAAGTTGGACTGCGTAAAGTAAAATTCTATCAGGCTTCAACTAGTGAACTCTACGGAAAAGCACAGCAAATTCCACAGGATGAAAAAACCCCATTCTATCCACGCTCACCTTACGGGGTTGCGAAGCTTTACGGCTACTGGATAATTGTGAACTATCGTGAAGCTTATAACATATTTGCATCAAACGGAATTTTGTTCAACCACGAATCGCCAAGAAGAGGTGAAACTTTTGTAACCAGAAAAATTACGCGAGCCGCTTCACGTATTGTTTCAGGTTTGCAGAAAATATTAACACTTGGAAATCTTGATGCTAAGAGAGATTGGGGATACGCGCCCGAATACTGCGAGGGAATGTGGAAAATTCTACAGCAAAAAAAAGCGGATGATTTTGTGCTTGCAACTGGAGAAACAAACGCAGTACGCAAGTTTACAGAACTTTCATTTAACAATTTGGGAATTGAAATTAAGTGGGAAGGAAAAGGGAAAAATGAAAAAGGAAAAATTAAATCAATTGATTTAAGCAAAGCAAAAAAGCTTATTAATTATTCTCCACGCAAAAATTCTTATGCGGCTGATTTTACAACAATGCTAAAAAAAGATGATGTTGTCATATCAATTGATCCCAATTATTATCGTCCAACAGAAGTTGATTTATTAATTGGCGATCCTTCAAAAGCAAAAAAAGTTCTCGACTGGAAAGCAAAAACAAAATTTGAAGACCTTGTTAAGCTGATGATTAAAGCAGATATGGATAAGGTATTGAGAAGAGGGTTCTAGTCATTCCGAAAAAATTAAATTAACTTTTTTACAACTTCAAATACTGCTAAATTTGTTCTGCTTTTATCAATATTAACGGAAACACTGAATGAAATTTTTTTCAACTATTTTACTTGCAATATTTATTTTAGCGTCAATTAATTATGCGCAGACAGTAAAAACCCAGAGATATAATCCTTTCTCTGGGACAATTGTTTTATCGGTTGAAGGCGGAACAACACTTGCCAATACTGATTACAGCGGGTTGGGTGTTGATTATATTGGCAGACTTTCGATTGAATATTTTTTCCCAGCATGGGTTAAAAGTGGTTTTGGAATCAGGGCTTTTACAAATGCAGGATTTTTAAAGGGAAGCGATTCAAATCTCACTCCGAAAGAATTTAGAACAAACATTAATTCTTTTGGTGCAGGAGTTATTTTTAATCTTAGCATCAACGATGTTGCGTTCCCATATCTATTTGCTGGCTTTGCAAGCTTGTCTTTCGATCCCAAAGGAGAAGGAGGAGTGAAATTACCAAACAATGCAGCAGGAGTTTACAGCACAACAGAAGTAAATTACATAGGTGAATTAGGTATCCGCTTTCCGGTTACAGAAAATCTCTCGCTTAATTTAAATGGTGGCGTGCAAATATCACCAAACGATTGGCTGGACGATATAGCCAAAGGTACAAGCAACGATATGTTTTTTACCGCGATGGGAGGCATTTCTTATTCATTTTTAACAGAATTTGATTCTGATGGAGATGGAGTAGTTGATTCAAAAGATATGTGTGAAAAAACACCTGCTGGAGTAAAGGTTGATGAATTCGGTTGCCCGTTTGATGCCGATAAAGATGGTGTTGCTGATTATTTAGATGAGTGTCCCGGAACTCCATCCGGTGCTCCCGTTGATAGTAAAGGCTGTCCACTGGATTCGGATGGTGATGGGGTTCCTGATTACACAGACCTTTGTGCAAATACCCCAAGAGGTATTGAAGTTGATGACTACGGCTGTCCATTTGATTCAGATGCAGATGGTGTGCCTGACTATTTGGATAAGTGTCCCAATACGCCATACGAACTTGATGTAGACCAGAACGGTTGTCCGATGGATGAGGATTTAGATGGGATTCCAGATTACAAAGACCAGTGCCCGGGAACTTTACCCGGAATGCAGGTTGATGATAAAGGTTGTGAGATTGTAATAACACCACCTCCAGCAATAGACCTTGATCTGCTCATTCTAAGCTCAGAGACAAGCTTTGAATTTAACAGCGCGCAGCTTAAACCTTCTGCGTATCCTGAATTGGATAAACTTCTTGCAGAGATGAAAAAATATCCTACTTCAAGATGGAGAATTAAAGGACATACAGATAACGTTGGTTCGGCGGGAGGAAATTTAAAGATATCTCAGATGCGAGCACAATCAGTTCTTAATTATTTTGTTTCAAGAGGAATTCCAAGTGGAAGATTTGAAGTTGTGGGTGTGGGGAGCCGTGAGCCAATTGCAGATAATAATACACCTTTAGGTAGAGCAAAAAACAGAAGAGTAGAAATAATTAGAATAGATAAACATTAATACTTTCAGCCAACAGCTGTTAAGCTTTTGGCTCAAATTAAATCTCAGGAGGGATTATGTTCGATCCAAAATATAAATTCACATGTGTTGATCGTTTCTTGAAATACGTTAAATACGACACACAATCAGATGAAGAATCAACTTCATTTCCCAGTACGGAAAAACAAAAAAAGCTTTCAGCCGATCTTGCAAAAGAATTAAAGAAAATGGGTTTGAAAGATGCGGTAATGGATAAATGGGGTTACGTTATGGCAACACTTCCATCAAACACTAAAAAGAAGGTACCGCCAATTGCATTTATTTCGCACGTTGATACTTCTCCGGCAGTAACTGGTAAAAACGTAAAGCCAATTATTCATAAAAAATACAGAGGAGGAGATATTAAATTGCCTAAAGGTGGCTGGGTAATAAAAGTAAAAGACAATCCTGATTTAAAAAATATGAAAGGATTCGATATTATTACCACTGATGGAACAACACTTCTTGGTGCAGATAATAAAGCAGGGGTTGCAGAGATTATGGATGCAGTAAATTATTTGCTTGTTCATCCCGAAGTAAAGCACGGACCAATAAAAATTTGTTTCACACCGGATGAAGAAGTTGGAAGAGGAACTGAAAAAATCAACCTTAAAAAACTTGGTGCAAAGTATGCTTACACAGTTGATGGTTCCAGCAGAGGTGAAGTCGAATCCGAAACATTTAGCGCAGATATGGTTGTTCTAAAATTTATAGGAAAAAATATTCATCCCGGTTATGCAAAAAACCAAATGATAAACTCAATGAAAGTTGCTGGTGCATTTTTAGAAAGCCTTCCGAAGAACCGGCTCTCACCCGAAACCACTGAAAAAAAACAGGGCTTTGTTCATCCGACTACAATAAATGGTAATGAAGAATTTACAATTCTTAAATTTATCATTAGAGATTTTGATACGAAGAAATTAAAAGTCTATGAAAAGCTCTTAAAAGATTTAGCACAAAAGACAGTTAAAAAGTTCCCCGGCGCTAAGTTTGAATTCAAGGTGGTTGAACAGTACAGAAATATGTGGGAAGTTCTTAAAAAACACCCTCAGGTAACAAAGTTTGCTGTTCAGGCAATGAGGAATTTAGGAATTAAACCGATTATGCATCCTATCCGCGGCGGTACCGATGGTTCCAGATTGTCTTTTATGGGGCTGCCAACTCCTAACATTTTTGCAGGAGAGCACAGTTTCCACTCACAGCTTGAATGGGTTGCTGTACAGGATATGGAAATGGCAACAAAAGTAATTGTCGAAATTGCTCAGATTTGGGAAAGAAGAAGTTAAGGCAATAGAACACGGATTGGACTGATCAAACGGATTAATACGGATAAAAAATCTGTTTAAATCTGTTGAATCTGTTAAATCCGTGCTCCATTTTTATATGATGGCTAAAAATATTGGTAAACCAGAATTGATGGCTCCGGCAGGTGATTGGACAATGCTAAGAACAGCAATTAACGCCGGGGCTGATGCTGTTTATTTTGGAGTTGATAAGTTAAATATGCGTGCCAAGGCAAGAAACTTTTCAATAGAGGACTTGCCCGAGATTACAAAATATTGCAGATCAAATAGGACAAAGACTTATCTTACACTGAATACGATTGTGTTTGAAGATGAACTTGTTGAAGCAGAAAAGATTATTGTAGAGGCGAAAAAAGCAAAAATAGATAGAATCATTTGCTGGGATTTAGCCGTTGCTGAACTTTGCGGCAAGCACGAATTTCCCTTCTGCATTTCCACACAAGGTTCTGTTTCAAACTCACTTGCGGCATCTGTTTACAAAAAACTTGGGGCAGTAAGAATTGTTCTGGCACGTGAATGTTCTTTAAGTGAGATTGAGAAAATAAGAGTAAATACTGATTTGGAAATAGAAGCCTTTATACACGGCGCAATGTGCATCGCTGTTAGTGGAAGATGTTTTATGAGCCATCATCTTTTTGATCAAAGTGCAAACAGAGGCGAATGTATTCAACCATGTAGGCGAGAGTACGAAGTTTATGCCGTATCTGCCGGCAGGCAGGGTACTTCAACAGATAAATCCCTGCTCATTGGAGAAGATTATGTTCTTTCTCCAAAGGATCTTTGCACAATAGAATTTATCGATCAACTAATTGAAGCAGGAATTGATTCATTTAAAATTGAAGGAAGAAAAAGATCACCGGAGTACGTTGCGAAAGTTGTTTCGGTTTATCGTAAAGCAATTGATCTTTACTTCGGAAACAAACTAACAAAAGAAATTATAAAAGATTTTCTGAAAGAATTAGAAACAGTTTACAATCGAGGGTTTTCATCAGGTTTTTATTTTGGCAAACCTTCTTCAGAAGAGTATGCTGGTGTTACTGGAAGCAAAGCAACCACAAGGAAAGTATATATTGGAAAAGTTCTAAACTATTTTAAAAAACCAAGTGCAGTACATGTTCTAATTGAATCTGGGAAAATTGAACTAAACGATGAGATTCTTATTATTGGTGAAACATCCGGCGTAGTAGAAATGAGATTAAATGAATTAAGCGTGAATGATAAACCTGTTGATTCAGCAGAAAAAGGTGACGAGGTTACATTCATTTCTCCGCAGCAGATTCGTAAAAACGACAAAGTTTATTTAGTTGAGCATATAAATTAAATCAACTTGATAAGATGACAACTCCCGAAATTATAATTTATTTGTCAGGCGGAATAATACTTCTGTTTGTAGGGGCAGAAGGATTGGTAAGGGGGAGTTCATCACTTGCATTAAACCTTGGAATATCTCCCCTGGTAATCGGATTGACAATTGTAGGCTTTGCAACCAGCAGCCCTGAACTGGTTGTCAGTATAAGAGCCGCAATTATCGGTAACAGTGAAATTGTGTTAGGCAACGTAATCGGATCTAATATTGCAAACATAGCACTTATACTCGGATGTGCTGCACTTATCAAGCCATTAAAAGTTAATGTTGATGTTATCCGGAAGGAAGTACCGATATTAATTGGAGTGAGCATTTTACTTATTATTATTATTTTAATTGACGGGGAAGTCGGTTTTGTTGATGGAATTATTTTTATTGCAGGTATACTTGTTTATATAATTGTAAGCATTGTCTTTGCTAAAAAAGAAAAAAATGTTAATGCTGAAATAATTTACGAAAATGAATTTCAAAGTAACTTCAAAACACCATTATTAATTTTACTTATTATAGCTGGTGCAGTTATTTTGGTTTTTGGTGCGAATATTTTTTTAAAAAGCGCTATTGCACTATCAAAACTTTTTGGGATGAGTGATGCTTTAATCGGGCTTACAGTAGTTGCAATTGGCACCAGCCTACCAGAACTTATTACATCGGTTGTTGCAGCATTTAAGAACAAAGCTGATATCGCGATTGGAAATGCAGTTGGTTCAAGCATTTTCAATATTCTTTTTATACTTGGTGTTACTGCTGTCATTATGCCCATATCTTCAAGGGGAATCGGTTATATTGATTTAGGAGTTTTGATGCTAACGGCGGTAATTTTACTGCCTATGAGTTTTAGGGGCTATAGAATAAATAGAGTGGAGGGACTTATTCTTTTACTTGGGTACATTCTGTACATTTATCAGCTTTTACCGGTATAGGTAATAGAGCATGAGCTGAAACTTATGACCTTATTTTTATATAAAGTGCTAAATGTTCATTTATACTTATAAGTTTAATGATTATTATTTGTTATAATCCTACAAGATTAATAATTGAACTAGTATAAAAACAGGTAGAAGCACTATTAGAGAAAATTTATACATATATGCAAAAAAGTAAGGCATCTTGATATTATTTTCCTCTGCCACAGCTTTTACCATAAAGTTTGGACCATTTCCGATATAAGTCATACTGCCAAAAAAGACTGCACCCATACAAATGGCTCTTAAAAGTTCTTCAGGAATTCCGGCAACAATTGATCCGGTAGATTTTCCCAAACCTAAAGCAAGAGAGTGAAATGTTACTGCGGTTGGTGTGTTATCAAGGAAGCTGCTTAATAATCCTGTATAGTAGTAAAATTGATTTTCAGAAACGACTCCCAAGTTTTTCGCATTTAATTCAAGATAAAGAAGACAGGGAACCATAGTTATAAATATTCCAAAGAATAAATAGGCTACCTCCTTTATAGGTTCCCAGGTAAAATTATTGGAAACTCTTGTTATATGCGGAGTGAAAAGTATCGAGAGGGATGCCATTAAGATTATCACAGCTTCACGAATGAATTTGTAATATTCATTACTATGGATGAAATCAAGATATTGTGAATTAAGGAATGCGACTGCGAGTACAACTCCAGCTAGCCAGATAAAATTTAGCTTTCCTTCAATTTTTATTGGACGAATCTGAGTTTCATCACTCATTATTGCTGAAGGAGGTTCTTTTTTATAGAAATAAGAATCCACTAAGAAATAAACAATTACAAGTATTCCGTTAGTTACAAGCCATTCAATAAAAAGATTAAAGAACCATGTGAATGGTGCACCACGGAGATACATCATAAACAATGGTGGATCACCAAGTGGTGTGAGTAAGCCTCCGCAGTTTGCTACGATTCCAATAAAGAAAAGTATTGTGTGAACTTTATACATTCTTTCTTTATTTGTTTGAATAACAGGACGAATGAGTAGCATAGCTGCACCCGTGGTTCCCATAAAAGAAGCTAGCACCGCTCCGATTATTATAAACAACGTATTTGTTCTTGGTTTTGCTTTGATATCACCAGTAAGAAAAATCCCCCCAGTGATAGTAAATAACGAACCTAGCAGAATTATAAAAGGAAGGTAATCAAAAACCATCGTCTCAGTAAGACTTTCTTCCAGATTTACTACTAGTAGATATATTATAGTTGGGATGCTGAATATTATTGCTACGATTAGTTTGTTTTTGTTTTTTTCCCAGAAGTGATTCCAGAATAGTGGAAACACAGCAATGGAAGCAAGCATAAATATAAAAGGCAGAATACTCCAAAGTGAGATTGAAGCTGAGTTTGATTCCATATAATACTTTCAGATTGTGTTGTGGAAACATATTCAAAAAAAATGAATTACAGCACACTAACCGAGTCTGAAGCTATTTAAAGGTTTTGAAGAGGATCTCCAATTAAGTATTTTTTGACCTCAAATATTACTTTTAAGAAAAATCTTTTTTATGAAACTTAGTAAATATTTTGTCCCTACCTTAAAAGAAGTTCCTGCAGATGCCACAGTTACCAGTCATATTTTAATGCTCCGTTCGGGAATGATTAGAATGGTTAGTGCCGGCATTTATTCATTTCTTCCATTGGGCTATAGAGTTCTGAGAAAAGTTTCGCAAATAGTGCGTGAGGAAATGGATGCAATCGGCGGGCAGGAATTTCATCTTCCCGCAATTAATCCAAAAGAAATTTGGGAAGAAACCGGCAGAGTTGAAGCATTTGGAGATATTCTTTTTCATATTAAAAACAGAGATTATGTTTTAGCACCTACTCATGAAGAGATAATTACTTTCCATGCAAAGAATGTTGTTAAATCATACAAAGATATGCCACAGATCTGGTACCAGATACAAACTAAATTTAGAAATGAACCCAGACCAAGGAGCGGGGTGATCCGCGGCAGACAGTTCTTAATGAAAGATGCTTACACGCTTGATGTTTCTTACGAGGCTTTGGATATTGCGTATGGATTACATGATAAAGCTTACAGAAATATTTTTGACAGATGCGGATTGGATTATTTTGTTGTCGGTGCGTCGAGCGGTGCTATGGGTGGAACCGGTTCCGAAGAGTTTATGGTTAAATCCGATGCGGGAGAGGATTCAGTTGCCCACTGTACTTCATGTGGTTACGCTGCAAACGCAGAAGTTGCAGCTTCGAAGGTTGATACAATTGTTAGAGAGCGGGACGGAAAAGAAGTTTATGATATCCATACTCCGAATGTTAGATCAATTGATGAGCTATGTGACTTTCTTAAAATCGATGAATCCCTGTGTGCAAAATCCAGAGTTTACGTAAACAATGGCAAAGCAGTACTTGTTTTAATGCAAGGCAATGATGATGTTAATGAATCCAAACTTACAAAAATTTTAGGCGGAAATGTTCGTCCCAGTCATCCTGAAGAACTTCTGCAGATTACGGGGGCTGATGCCGGTTCAATTGGTCCAGTTGGTTTTAAGGGGAGAATAGTTGCCGACTTAAAATTGAAGGACAGAAATAATCTTTACAGTGGTGCAAATAAAAATGATTATCATATTGGCGGAATAGATTTGAAACGTGACCTGCCCGATCGGCAGGCAGGTGTTCCTGCAATTGAATATGCTGATCTGCGTGTGGTACAATCTGGTGAGGGATGTCTTAATTGTGACAATAATCTTGAAGTGTTTACAGCGATAGAGCTCGGGCATATTTTTAAGCTTGGAACAAAATATTCTGAAGCGCTTGGTGCACTCTACTTAGATGAAAAAGGAAAAGAGCATCCTATTGTTATGGGTAGCTATGGAATTGGTGTTGAACGAATAATGGCTTGCTACATTGAACAGAACTTTGATAACAAAGGATTAATCTGGAACAAAGCACTTTCGCCGTTCGATATTCATCTAATAGCATTAAATATGAAAAATGAAACTGTGGTTTCCTCTGCAGAAAAACTCTATAACGATTTACAAAGTGAAGAATACGAAGTGCTCTTTGATGACCGTGATGCTGCAGCAGGATTTAAATTTAACGATGCTGATTTGCTGGGTATGCCGATTCAAATAGTAGTTGGTGAAAGGAAACTTAAAGAGAA
>CBDUAV010000036.1:0-23765 GCA_965365225.1 uncultured Ignavibacteria bacterium
GAACATCCTCTAATTTGCGTAACTCCGGTCGTTGATGGAGAGATTTACAGCAGTTAGAGTAATGTCATTTCTGCTTGCCAGGAATCTGAAGTAATGTTTTAGTTAAGATTCCGGACTCCTCTGCTAACGCAGAGTCGCCTGAATGACTAAAAATCATAGAACAGAATAGTAATCTGTGCAACAAAAATAATATTACAGCCACATTCGTATATTTATTTAATAAAAATTTAGAAGTGCTAAATGACATTGAAGAATAAACATATAATCATCATAACAACTCTTTTGATAATGCTTATGGGAAGTAAATTGCAAGTAACAGGTTCAATTAAAAAGACAAAAACGCCATTTCAAATAAAGCAGGATAAATTTGATAAAATTTATTCTGATAAAAAACTCGGCTCTTTCATTCAGGATGGAAAAACATATTTCAGATTGTTTGCACCGAATGCAGAAAAAGTTTCACTGCTTACTTTTGAACAGCCGGAACAAATTAATGGTGATGAATTTGTAATGGTTAAAGATGAAAACGGTGTTTGGGAAACAACTCTTGATAATGAGCGGTACGGATTGATTTACGGTTTTAAAGTATGCCATCCGGAAACACCTTGTATCGAAGATATTGTTTGTTTGGATCCTTATGCAAAAGCAGTTGCTACTTTTAATACTTATTACAACCCACGCAGAGCGATTGTTATTAAAGAAGATAACTATGATTGGGAAGGTGATGATTGGCTTAGAACCGATTGGCGCGATTTGATTATTTACGAAATGCACATACGAGATATGACCGCACACCAAACCTCGGGTGTGATTGAAAAAGGAACATATAAGGGCTTAGTTGAAAAAGGAAATAAAGGCGGAATTGATTATATAAAAAATCTTGGAGTAAACGCAGTTGAACTTTTACCATCGCAGGAGTTTGCAAATATTGAAATTCCTTTTAAAGATTCTTTAAATGGAAAATTTAATCACTGGAATCCGTATGAAAGAAATCACTGGGGATATATGACTGCAGCATTCTTTGCACCCGAAAGCTATTATAGTGAAAATGTTAGCGAGCTTGAATGGAACAAGTGGAGCGGAAAGTTAACAGATCCGGCTTCTGACGGAGATGCAAAAGCTGTTAATGATTTTAAAGACATGGTGAAAGCTTTTCATAAAGAAGGAATAGCTGTAATTATGGATGTGGTTTACAATCATATTTCTGAATATGAAATTGGAAATCTTAAAGAGATTGATAAAGAGTATTATTTCAGATTGGATGAGAAAGGAAAATTCCTTGCACAAAGCGGCTGCGGAAACGATTTTAAAACCGAAAGACCGATGGCGCGTAGAATGATTGTTGAAAGTATTTTGTACTGGATGAAAGAATATCATGTTGATGGTTTCCGTTTCGACCTTGGAAAATTAATTGATTGGGAAACTATGGAATTGATAATTCACGAAGCAAAAAAAATAAATCCGGATGTAATTTTTGTTTGCGAACCGTGGGGCGGGGGTTACGATCCTGCAGGATTTTCTGTAAGAGGCTGGGGAAGCTGGAACGATCAAATAAGAAATGGAATTAAAGGAGAAAATCCTTTTGAAGGGCATGGGTGGATTTTTGGAAAATGGTACGGAAATAACAATCCAAACAGAATAAAAAGTTATGTGAACGGAACTTTAATAAAAGATCGATTCGGATTGTTTCAAAAGCCTGAACACGCAGTTAACTATCTTGAATCTCACGACGGCTATACTCTCGGTGATTTTATTCGTCTTGGTTTAGGGGATGTTAAAAAAGAACAGGTTATTAAAAATGTTGATGAGTTTGTAGAGCTCACTCCAGCACAGTTAAAACTAAATAAGCTTGCAGCATTATTTCTTTTTACTTCCCGTGGAATAACAATGATTCATTCCGGGCAGGAGTTTGCTAGAAGCAAAGTTATTCCTTTCAATATCCCTGTAGATGATCCTCATAAGGGAATGATAGATCATAACAGCTATGAGAAGGATAATGAAACAAATTACATTAATTACAATCATGCAGAAATCAATAAAGAGCTTCTTGATTATTATAAAGGATTAATTGAATTGCGAACAAAGTATGAAGCTTTCAGAAGAGCAGATTATAGTGATGTCATCTTTTTTGATTTGAAAAAGAATCCTTTTGCTTTACAATATTCATTAACGTATGACATAGATATTTTTAGTGTGATTTTTAATGCACATCCAAAAACATCTTTAAATATTAATTTAGAACCAGGAGAGTGGGAAGTTTTAGTCGATGAAAATAGTGCGGGTGTAATTTCACACAGAACTGTTTCCAAAACTGTTGTAATTTCGCCATCTTCAGGAATGGTGTTAAAGAAAAAATAAATGCAAAGAATTACAATTAAAATAAATTTACTGATCTTAATTGCTATCTCAACCTTATTTCCGCAGCAATACAATGAAGGTTCACCCGAATGGCTTGTTGATATGTTCTTTAACAGCAGTAATTTTCCTGATAAATCGAATTACTACACAGGTGAAATGATAAATGATGCTGAGAGGCAATCAATAGGTGAAGAACTTACAGACAGTGATGCACAAATTCTTTTTTACAAAATTCACCATGCGGAAAGCGAACAAACCTTTGCTATAGAACTGGAATTAGATGCACGTGTGATTGATTTTTATTGTTATATAAAAAATGTAGACAATATCTGGAAGATTGAAGCTGTCAGACGTTTTTTATTGCCCAGTTTTATTTATTCTGTTTTTGATTCACTTTCAAATCTAAGCACACCTTCCGCATCCGATTTAAATTTACAAAAAACACTTGAGCTTTTTACAATGAACGATGCAGGATTGAAGAACCATTTAAGCAACAATGTGGATGAGTTTTTGAATATTGTGTGGTATTTCAATCAAAATGAAAGTGAAGAAGTAAATACAGGTTTAAGCTCACTTGGTTGCAACGCAGTTTATAAAGACAACAGATTTTCCAACTGCGTTTTTATTCAGATTAATTCAATTGAAAGAATGGAGGCAGGATTTATTTATGCTACTGAAAACTCAACTGTTCCAATTATGAGTCCCACAGAATTTGTTTACTTAGAGCAAGTGTTGCCCGGCTGGTTTATTTACAGAATTATGTAATATTGTTATTGTTTGTTATTCCTTTTCTAATTGATTTTTCAACTGCATGTTTAAAATCTTTTAAATTAACGGGCTTCTTAAAAATATATTCCACTCCAAGTTCAGCGTAATCCTGGCTAATATTCCTATCAATTTTCCCGCTTAAGAGAATCACCGGAAGCTTGTTGAAAATGTTCAATCGAATTAATTCAAGTATAAAATTATAACCGTTCATTACGGGCATTTCATTCTCTGTAATTACGAGTGCAGGCGGTGATGAAGAGATTATATCGAGAGCCTCCTTTCCATTAGAAACAATATCTACAGAATAATTAGGAGTAATATTCTTTAAAATTTTCGAATAAAGAATACGATCTGTTTTATTGTTATCAACAATTAAAATTTTATTTGAAGCAATTGGAAGTGTGAGTATAAACTCGGAACCTTTACCGTACTCACTTTTTGCTGAAACGTTTCCACCATGCTTTTCAACAATTTCTCTTACAAGCGAGAGACCAAGTCCACTGCCTTTTTCACCCGCTGTTCCTTCGGAAGTAAATTTCATATCAATATTAAAAAGTTTCGGAATATTTTCTTCTTTTATTCCCTTACCAGTATCTTTAACTGAAAATTCTAAAAACCTTGATCCCACTACCGGATTAGCCGAAATTGTTATTTTATCCCCCTCAGTAGTAAACTTAACCGCATTGGAAATTAGATTGCTGAAGATTTGCCCCGCTAAATTTTTATCTACAAAAACTTGAAGTGAAGAATCAACTAAATTTTCTACTTCAACATGTTTCTGTAATGCTGTACCGGCACTGGAGCTGATAGATTTTTCAACAAGTTTGCTGGCATTTAATTTTTCGGGTTCAAATTTTATTCTTCCAGTTTGCAGACGTGTCCAATCCAGCAGTGAATTAACAAGCGCAAGCATAGATTTTGATGAATCTTGGATATAACGTACATACTGTTTCTCTTCCTGGTCGCTTAAAGTCTCATCTGTTAATAGAAGATCTGTAAAACCAAGTATTGAACTAAATGGGGTTCTGAGATCGTGAGAAATAATTGATAGGAATCTGTCTTTTGCATCGTTTAGTTTTTTAAGGTTTTCCGCAGATTCTTTCAGTTCTTCTTCCGCTCTTTTTCTGAGTGTTATATCACTCACCAAACCATAAATTCTTTGTATCCCACCCTTTGCATCCCTAATAATATTTACCTTATTTCTCACCCAAACTAAATTGCCAAGCTTGTTGATTATTCTAAATTCAAGCTCGCTGGAAGAATGAAAACCGCTGCTCCACAATGTTGCAAGTTTTTTCTTTAATTTTGTAAAATCATCTGGGTGAATAACTTTTAGAAACAGTTTTGGATCGGAAAGGAAATCTGACTGAGTGTAGCCTGTTACTTTTTCAACTGATGTTGTGTAAAACAGTGGTCTTAAGTATTTCCCCGATCTCTCAAATGTATACAAAAAGTCATCAATGTTTTCAGTTATATTCCTGTATTTCTGTTCAGATTCTCGTATTATCTTTTGCGCTCTTTTTCTTTCAGTTACATCACGCGCTACAACAACGAGATATTTCCTTTCATTGCTGATAAAAATCGCAACAGAAAGCTCCGCGTGGAAGTAAGATTCATCTTTTTTCTTTGCAAGAAACTCAAAGCGATCCGGACCATTTTTTTTGTTTTCTTTAAGTCTGAAATACTCAGAAACTTTTAAAACATCATCATCTGAAACAAAATCCAATAAATTTTTATTGTAAACATCCTCTGATTTTTCAAATCCAAAAATTTCTGCAAAAGAATCATTTGCAATTAAAATGTCCCCATCCAGAGCAACTGCAATTCCATCCTGAGAAGCTTTAAACAGAGACTTATATAAATACAGTTCGGGATGTTTTTCATTTTCGATTTTAGTATCGGAAAATAAACAATAAAAATTGCGAAAACGCTCATCGCTTTCTTTGTCGGGTAAAAACTTTACATTAAACGAATGAACATCTCCATTAAATGCAATCAGCTCCAGTTTTAATTCTTTAACTTTTTCATTTCTAATTGTGTTAATGTCAATCTTCTCGTCGCTTTCGGAATCCTGTTTTATCAGTCCTAAAAAATTTGTTCTGTAAAGTTCAACATCCGGATAACCAAGTTTTGCTTTAAAGGCGGGATTGGAAATTAAAATAGTACCGTTCGAATCTATTTTACAAGCAGGCTCACTTTGGCTTTTGAGCAGATCTTTTAATCCGTTTTGAGTTGCGCCGGTTTCTTCAGCAGGAATTTGTTCTTCCTCCGCAAGCTTGCACAAAACTAAAATTGTATCAGGTTCTATTTCATCTTTTAATAATGAAAGCTCTATTTTTAAAAAGTTATTCTCATGATTTTCAAATGATCCTATAAAACTAATTACATCTTTTTGCTGCAGATTGTTTAAGGCACTGTCAAATTTCTCTTTCGAAATAAAATAAAATAACTCACCGATGAACTTCTCTACCGCATTTTCGGCAGTAACATTGAAAAAGTTTTCAGTATTTGCATCCCAATATTTTATTGCTCCGGCTTTGTCAACTGCAAAAACAGCACCTGTATATTTTAAGGCTGCTTTTTCGTAATATTTAAGTTCTTTTGGTCTTTGCCGTAAGGAGGGTTTTTCTTTAGAAAGATATTTTACGTAGAAATAAATTAAGTGTACTTTGCCTTCTGAATTTAAATGCGGTTCCAGTTTACAATTGTAATGTTTTTGTAATTCTCCAACTTTTAAGTCAAAACGAAATGATACTATTTGTTTTTCCCTAAAAACTTGGTTGTAGTTTTTTACTAATAAATTAGTTGCTGAAGGATTAATAATTTCTAAAATGTTCCTTCCGATAATTCGTTCGGGTGTGTTGATTAAATCTGCATTTACCTTACCGCTTGTGGATTGAATTACCCCTTCGTTGTTTGTAATGATAAAAAATGAACTTGATTCATTTAAATATTCTTCAACTGATTTATCTAAAGACTTATTATCTTTCGCTTTTTTATCTAATATTTTAATATCATCAATTACTAAAATACCACCTGTTATTTTTTCTTCTTCATAGATTGGAGTTCCCTTTGCAATTATGGATATACTTCCACCGTTATTAGAGAGGATAAATTTGACTTCTTTTATAAATGAAAGGCCTTCTAATGTATCTCTCAATTCATCTTTTATACTTAAGTTAGGAAAGAGATCATTTTCAAAAACATTAAAGTGCTGGTATGGCATTGTAATTTGATACAGAATGCTGAACTTTTTAAAATTCTGATTTACAAATTCAACATTACCGTTACGGGAGTAAGTAATTATTCCTATAGGAATTTGCTCTATTAATGTTGCTATTTTTTCTTCCATCGCCTCTATGGTAGGTATTTGCCCCGGGCAGAAAATAAATGCCCATGTTCGCCCGCAAATCTTATTTAACAGAAAAATGCAGCAAATTTAGTGCTATATATTTTTACAATTTCACATCATTTTTTATAATTATTAACATTTTTAACATTCATTTTCAACTCATTTTAAAGTGCTCAAACTGTATAATTTTCAAAGCTTTATTAAGGATTTTTTTAATAATATTTTATTAGTGAAGTTATTCATTGAAAAAAATTAACAAATAGCAATTTATTATCTGTCTCATTTTGATTAAGCACTGTTTAAAACAGGGCGTTTTTTTGGTACATAACCGAACTGAAGTTCGCAGCATTTAGTAAGATACGATTCATTTTTTTTTTAAATTTCATGGAAGGATTTCTTTATAAAATATGTTTACAAATATATTTCAAGTACTTGGTAATAAAACCTTAGCTTTCTTCGAAGAGTTTGGACAGATATCTATTCTACTTTTTGGAATGATTAAAAATTTGAAAAACATTCCTCGCACCCGAAAGACAATTCTGCATCAAATGGAACACATTGGTGTTGATTCATTACCGCTGGTAATTATAATTTCAATTTTTACGGGAGCAGTCGCTGCATGGCAGGCTGCGTATCAACTCAAAGGAATTGCACCTATGTCGCTGCTTGGCGGAACTACAAGCAGAGCAATTATTACAGAATTAGGACCTGTGCTTACAGGAATTGTAATTGCAGGAAGGGTTGGTGCATCCATTGCTGCTGAATTAGGAACGATGAAGGTAACAGAACAAATTGACGCTCTTGAAATTATGGCAATAGATCCTGTTCGGTTTCTTGCAATGCCGCGGTTTCTTGCGTCTGTTTTAATGATGCCAATTCTTGTAATTTTTGCAAACACAATTGCAATTGCAGGTGCTTTTGTTGTATCAGATTATTTTCTAAATGTACCATTCAACGTTTTTTTTAATTCGGTCAGGCAATTTTTTGTCTTTTCTGATTTAACTGGTGGCTTGATTAAAACTGTAGTTTTTGGTGGTGTTACTGCATTATTAGGTTGCCATATTGGTTTTAGAACTCATGGTGGTGCGGAAGGTGTTGGGCTTGCTACCATCAGATCCTTTGTAATGTCTGCTGCCATGATTTTAATTTTAGATTATTTCTTGTGGACATTGCTTTTTTAGTTTGTTAAAATTGTACTTCAATTCTGAATTGGAAATTCATCATAAAACAGTTTAAATTCTACTTGAAATTCATTAAAATGATATTATAATTATTCAAAATTGTGAGTCTTATTATGCAGCAAATCCAATTTAAAATAAAAGAAAGAACCACAGAAATTAATTTACCCGAATCTTTAGGCTTCGGAAAAATTTTCACTGATCATCTTTTTGAAATGGATTATACTCCAGAAAAAGGATGGCACAATCCGGTTATTCAACCAGTAGAAGGATTGCCTATGCATCCCGCAACTATGTTTATTCATTATGGGCAAGCTGTTTTTGAAGGCCTTAAAGCTTTCAAGCAAGAAAATGGTGATATTGTTACATTTAGAGCCGACAAACATATTGCACGTTTGAATAATTCTTCCAGAAGAATTTGCATTCCTGAAATTGATGAAAAATTTGTTTTGGATGCATTAAAAGAGCTTATAAATATTGATAGAGATTGGATACCAAATACAAAAGGCGAATCACTTTACATTCGACCATTCATTTACGGAACCGATCCGTTTTTAGGTGTTAGACCATCTAAAAATTATAAACTTGTAATTTTACTATCACCCGTTGGTGCATATTATCCCGAAGGATTTAAACCGGTAAAAATTTTAGTAACCGATGAGTACGTTCGTGCAGTTAGAAAAGGTTTAGGTGAATGTAAAACACCCGCCAATTATGCAGCAAGTTTGCTTGCCGGAGAAGACGCAGTTAAAAAAGGTTTTACTCAAGTACTTTGGCTGGATGGTGTGGAGCAAAAATATATTGAAGAAGTTGGAACAATGAATATTTTTATTCAACTAAAAGATGAAATAGTTACTCCAAAATTAAATGGAAGCATTTTACCAGGAATTACAAGACGTACGGTTATTGAATTGCTGAAAGAATGGAATATGAATATAGTTGAACGTTCAATTACAATTGATGAAGTTACTGATGCTCACGATAAAGGAAATCTTGTTGGTGTTTTTGGAACCGGAACGGCTGCTATAATTTCATCTGTTGGATGGCTGAAATATAAAGACAAACAAATGACTTTAAACGATGGTAAAGCCGGGGAGTTGGATATAAAACTATTTGATGAAATAACTTCTATTCATTATGGTTTAAAAGAAGATACTCATAACTGGCTCATTCCTATTGAGCAGAAAGAAACTGTTAGCTAATTTTATTCAGATTATACTCTGATTGAGCACACATAATTTTAAAAAGTGTTGATAAGATAATCTTTTCACCATTTTTTATTCAAATAACCTCTTTTCAGGCCTTTCAAGTAAAAATTTAGACAAAAGTAAAAAATCGCTTGACAAGTGTTCATCTGAGCACTATATTTGTAGTGAACAATTGAACACTAATAAAAAGGCATCATGAGCAAAGAATTAACTGAAAGACAAGAATCAATACTAAACTTTATTAAACAATTTGTCCAGGAAACCGGCTATCCTCCAACGTTGCGTGAGATTGGAAAAAATTTTGGAATCAGTTCAACATTTGGGGTGAAAAGACATTTGGATGCTTTGGTAAAAAAAGGATTTTTAAATATTGAAAGTAACGCTAGCAGGGGAATAGCACTTGTAAAGAATGAATCGGATTTTGAAAACCCGTTTTCCACTTCTGCTGATGACTTATTTATAAAACTGCCGGTAGTTGGTAGAGTTGCAGCAGGTTCTCCAATACTTGCGGTAGAAAACATTGAAAGCACAATGGTTATAGATTCTTCATATTTAAAAAATGCTGAAAATGCTTTCGCACTTCGTGTTCAGGGTGATAGTATGATTAATGCAGGAATTAAAGAAGGCGATCTTGTAATTGTATCTCCCAGAGAAAATTCTAAAAGCGGGGATATTGTAGTTGCAATGATGGATGATGAAGCAACAATTAAACGTTTGCAGGTTAAAGGTAAAGAAATCTCACTCATCCCTGAGAACGAAAATTACAATCCTATTGTTATAAAAGATAGTGTGTCATTTAAAATAATCGGTAAAATTAAAGGAGTTGTAAGATGGTTAAACTAAAATGGAGCAGCTTATGAAAACAAATATTTTTATAGATGCTATAAGAAACAGAAGAAACTTAA
This sequence comes from uncultured Ignavibacteria bacterium, assembly GCA_965365225.1. Classification (GTDB taxonomy): domain Bacteria; phylum Bacteroidota; class Ignavibacteria; order Ignavibacteriales; family Ignavibacteriaceae; genus IGN2. The sequence goes on from CBDUAV010000036.1 coordinate 9,770, forward strand.
AATTTCTTTATTCCACAAATGAGATCACTTTAGAACCTTATTTCATTACTAAAGACCGTACAGGAAAAAAAGTTATTTACGGAAGAATTAAAAGCACAAACGAAATAAGGAAATTTGAATATGGCAGAATTGCTAATATACGTGTAATAAGTTCTGCGAGATTTTCACCTCGTATCCCCTTAGCATCAAAGGTTGTTTAATAATTATTTGGAATTATAAATGAATATTTCCGAAAGAGAAATAATAGATTTGCTCGTAAACGAGTTTTGGCGGCTTGGTTATTTTACTTTAAGCAGAAGAATGGGTACATATTTACCTGAACCAACAGCTATTGGTAAATTTAAAGTTGATGTTGTGGGTAGACAAAAAGATAAATATGCTGTTGGTATAATTTTGAGCCAAAACGATTTAAATGACATAAACCTGATTGGAAAAATATCATTTCTTGCATCGCGACATTCAAAGTCATCGAAAAAACCAGTTACGCTTGTAATTGGCGTTCCTGAAAACGATTTCAAGTATGTGAAACAAAAAATAAATAGCCTACAAGAAGAGATAAAAAGAAACATAAAAATCATTAAGATTAGTGAAAATAAAAATGCCAATCTTCAGCAAAATAGAAAGCACCTCGAAGTACTTTTCTCCTGAATAAACTTTCATTGTAATTGATCGTCTAATAATATAACTTTTTACCTTTCTTCATTCTTTTAACTTAGCTATAATAAGCTAATTGGTTTGTAGATATTTAATGAGAATACTTGATTTCCTTGCTTTTATACAGTCTTGAGTATAACTTTACAGGCTTCATCAAATTAATTAAATACGGTTGAAAAGAAACAAATCACAGATAGATAAACAGCTTCAGGAACAGCTAAAAAAGTCCGGGGAAATCCCCTCCCACATTGCAATAATAATGGATGGAAACGGAAGATGGGCAAAAAAACGTGGTTTGCCGCGAGTTGCCGGGCACAGAAAAGGTGTTGAAACAGTTAGAGAAATTGTCGAAGCTTGCGCTGAAATAGGTGTAAAATATTTAACACTTTATACTTTCTCCACTGAAAACTGGAAAAGACCGAAAGATGAGGTCTCAACTTTAATGAGATTGCTGCTCAAAAGTCTTAAAGACAGGCTTGAGGAGCTGAATAGAAATAATATTAAGCTTACGTGCATCGGAAATATTGAATCACTGCCTCTTCAGGTGCAGAAACAATTATTTGAAGATATTGAAAGAACAAAACACAATAAACGAATGACACTTAATCTTGCACTAAGTTACAGTGGGCGATGGGAACTTTTGGAGGCTATTAAAGATGTTGTAAAAAAAGTAGCTTCGGGAAAAATTACTCCTGAAGGAATTTCAGAAAAAACTATTTCAGATTCTCTCGATACTAAAAATATTCCCGATCCTGATTTGGTAATTAGAACAAGTGGTGAATTTAGAGTAAGTAACTTTCTGTTATGGCAAATTGCGTATTCTGAGTTCGTAATTCTGGATATACTTTGGCCGGATTTTTCAAAACAACATTTGTATCAATCAATCGAAACTTTTCAGAAAAGAGAACGGCGTTTTGGAAAAGTTAGCGAACAATTAAAGAATATTACCAGCGGTAAAACGAATGAACATCGTGTTCCGGTTGAGCTTGATTAAAGTTTTAAGTCTCGTTTTTGTTTTCCTGGTTGCTTCACAGGTATCTCCGCAAGGAATTCAGCAGAGTTATAAAATACTCGGCATTTCTGTGCAGGGTAACAAATCTGCCGATGCAAACACAATTATTGCCAACAGCGGTTTAAAGGTTGGAAATGAAATTCAGATACCGGGTGACCAAACACTGAGTGCAATTAGGCAGCTTTGGGCATTAAATATTTTTTCTGATGTCCAGATTTTAATTGAAAGAAAAATTACCGAAGGTGTTTTTCTTCTTATTAAAGTTGATGAATACCCGCGGCTTGAACGTGTTGCAATTGAAGGTAACGATGAAATTGATACCGATGATATTGAACAAAAAATTACATTCCTCCGTGGTACCGTTATATCTCCGCAAAACATTTCCAAATTAAAATTGAGAATAAAAGATCTTTATGCGGAAGAAGGTTTTTTAAATGCAGAAATAAAAGATGAAATCTTCACTTTTTTTACAGCAGATACAATTGATGAAGATATTGTTGTTATGTGGCAAAATGAAAAAGATCTGTCCGATGAATACGAAGTGATTTATGAAGAAGGAGATAGGACATATTCAAATCTCATTTCAAGAATACAAGATAGAATTCTTCTAAAATTAACAATTGAAGAGGGCGATGAAGTAATAGTTAGAGAAATTGAATTTACCGGTAACCAGGCGTTCGATGATGGAGATCTTGAAGGCGAAATGGATGAAACAAGTGAATCTGTTTGGTGGAAGTTTTGGTCGAGTGCACAATTTAATCCCAAAGAATTTGAAAAAGACAAATCTCTAATTGTAGATTACTACAGGAAAAGCGGTTACAGAGATGCCGAGGTTTTAAGTGATTCACTTATTTACTTTGATGACAATAAAAGCTTAAAAATTATTATGGATGTTTATGAGGGACCGCAGTACAAGGTAAGAAACATTAGCTGGGATGGCAATACTGTTTATCCGGCACCAGTTTTAAACGAAAGACTGGGTTTCGTAAAAGGTGAAATTTTCGATTACGATAAATTTCAAAGAAATTTACGCGGCAATGAAGCACAAACAGATGTTTCAGCTCTCTACTTAGATAATGGATATCTAACATTCAACGTCGAAGCAGAAGAAAAAAGAGTTGCTGAGGACTCAATAGATATTTTCATAAGAGTTGATGAAAGGAATCAGTTCAGAATTTCTAAAGTGAATATTGAAGGTAACACAAAAACCAAAGACAAAGTAATTAGAAGAGAACTTTACACAGTGCCCGGTGATTATTTTAATCGTGCATTACTTTTTAGAAGTGTGCAGCAGCTTGCAAATCTGCAATACTTTAACGTGGAAAGACTTTACGGTCCAGGTGGAATTGATACAAAACTTGAAAGCGATAGCACTGTAGCGGTTTCATTCAATGTGGAAGAAAAATCCAGTGATTATTTAAACGCATCAGTTGGTTACAGTGGAAGTTTCGGTTTCAGTGGTTCTATTGGTGTTACGCTTACTAACTTTTCAATATTGGAACCATTTTCTTTGGGCGGCGGACAAATTTTAAACTTCAACTGGCAGTTTGGTGTTGGGAATGTTTACCGAACCTTTACTGTTGGCTTTACCGAACCCTGGCTTTTTGATACCCCAACTTCAGTGGGTGTAGATTTCTTCGATACAAGGCAGCAATTTGTTTACGATTTAAGACAAACTGGTGGAACTTTACGCGTTGGGCGTCGTTTAAAATGGCCTGATGATTTCTTTTTCCTTCAGGGAAGATTTAGGTATCAATATAATAATGTTATTGAAGGTCAAAATTTTTACCGCGAAGGAAAAACAAATCAGTTTACTTTAGGTGCAACGCTTAGCAGAAGAAATATTGATAATCCTATATTTCCATCGCAAGGTTCGGTTTTTTCAATTGATATGGAAATTTCTGGCGGTCCTTTTCTACCCGGAGATGTTGATTATTTGAAAACTTCATTTAAAGCTGAGTGGTATAAACGTCTTTTTAATTCTAACAGGGTTGCACTTTATACCGTTGCCGATTTTGGATACATAGATGAAATAGTTAGGGGAACACCTATTCAACCGTTTGAATTCTTTTATATGGGTGGAAACGGTTTGGTAATTGCCACAGTTCCGTTAAGAGGTTATGAAGATAGAAGTGTGGGGCCGCGGAATGCATTAGGACAAATTATTGGTGGAAGGGTTGCTGCTAAAATTGGTGCTGAGCTAAGATTTGCTGTTACGCTTGAGCCGATTCCGCTGTACTTACTTACATTTGCTGAGGCGGGCAACGTTTTTGAAAGTTTTGAGAAAACTGATATTTTTGATATGAGGAGATCGGTTGGTGTGGGAGCACGGTTGCTGATAAATCCCATTGGTCTTATCGGTTTTGATTTTGGTTATGGCTTTGATCGGAACATTGTTGATGGCAGAGACCCCGAGTGGCTTTTCCATTTTCAGTTCGGAAGAGGTTTTTAATTACATAATAGTAACAAACAAAGGAAACAAAACTGTGAAAAAATATTTCATATTAATTTTAATAGTTTGCGGTGGGGCTATATTTGCGCAAACTCAAAAAGTTGGTTATGTAGATTCACAAATAATTTTAACACAATTACCTGATGCAATTAAAGCGCAGGGTGATTTGGATGCCTTAACTAATTTATGGTCTAATCAAATTGATTCAATGAAACTTGCTTTGCAGCAGCAGTACACTGACTATCAAAAACAGGCAGCAACTATGACCGAAGAACAAAAACAAACAAGACAGCAAGAAATAGTTGCTTCAGAGCAGCAGATATACACTTTCCAAAATCAAAAGTTTGGTCAACCCAACGGTGAAATCTTCCAAAAGCAGGAAGAAATTTTTGAACCTGTTAAAACTAAAATTTATGGAGCTATTGAGCAGGTTGCACAAGACGAGCAAATGCATTTTGTATTTGATAAAAGCGGCGACGTAATTTTGCTTTATGCGGATTCTGCGTTTGATATAACATTTAAAGTTTTAGATAAGCTTAAAAGGGGCAAATAGTTTTCACTTTTTTTCTTTTATCGGCAGCCCCAATTTTATGGGGCTGAAATTTATTATTTACTCCCCGGAGGTTAAATGAAATATTTCATCTTCCTCAGTTGCATTGTATTTTTCATTTCTAATCTTTCGTTCCCTCAACTAAAAGTGGGATATGTTGACTCGGATACAATTTTAGATAATCTTCCCGATGCGCAAGATACTCGGCAGAAACTGGATGCATTAATACAGGAATGGCAGAATGAGCTTCGTACGATGGAAGCTGAGATTAAAGCCAAGCGTGATGATTTTGAAAAACGAAAACTCATTATGACCGAACTGACTAGTAAAGAAACCGAGCAGGAAATTACAAAATTGGAAACAGAGCTTGCTGCTTTTCGAGATAAAAAATTTGGAGCGAATGGCGAAGTATTTCAAAAGCAAAATGAATTGATGAAACCAATTCAAAATAAAGTTTTTAATACAATTCAACAAATAGCACTCGAAGAAGACCTTGATTTTGTTTTTGACAGGAGCGGTGACATAATGTTTCTTTATGCAAAAGAAGAATATGATCTTACGGCGCAGGTGCTTGAACGGTTAAAGTTGGAATAATAAATGCAAATCGCAATAAAAGAAATTGCTGATCTGATAAAAGGAAAAATTGTTGGTGATTCTACTCTGACTATCTCAGCACTGGCAAAAATTGATGAGGCTAAATCGGGAGAACTTACATTTCTTTATCTACCTGCTTATGAAAAATTTTTTACGAATACAAAAGCATCCGCGATTTTAGTAAAACCTGAATTCAAAAAATCCAGAAATGACATTACCTACATTGAAGTCGATGAACCGGATAAAGCTTTTTCGTCGTTAATCATCCATTACCTTTCACCTTCTTTTTATTTAAGTGGAGTTGATAAGACATCTTCGATAGATAACACTGCAGAGATTGGCGCTGATGTTGCTTTAGGAAAAAATGTTGTGGTTTCTGCAGGCTGCAAAATTGGTAACAATGCAAAAATATTTCATAATACAGTACTGCTTGAAAATGTAGAAATAGGAAATGATACTATTATATTTCAGAATGTTAGTATCAGAGAAGGCTGCAAGTTAGGTAACAAAGTTATAGTTCATCCGGGTGCTGTAATAGGCTCCGATGGTTTTGGTTATAAGCAGGATGAAAAAGGTGTATATCAAAAAATACCGCAAATTGGAAATGTAATTATTGAGGATGATGTTGAAATCGGTGCCAATGTAACCATAGATCGCGCTGCAGTTGGTTCAACCATAATAAAAAAGGGAGTTAAGATTGATAACCTGGTGCAAATTGCACATAACGTTATAATAGACGAAAATAGCGTTATGTCTGCACAAGCTGGAATTTCAGGCAGTACTAAAATTGGTAAAAATTGTATTCTGGCAGGACAGGTTGGAGTTGTAGGACACATAGAAATTGCAGATGGAACAATTTTAACCGCTCAATCAGGAGTATCAAAATCAATTAAGAAATCGGGCTTTTATTTTGGTTCTCCGGCTAAGGAATTAAAAATTGCCAAGATAATTGAAGCACATTCAAGGAACTTACCCGATTATTATAAAAGGATAACTCAGCTTGAAGAGGAAGTTAAAAGATTAAAAGAAAAATTAAACAACAATTCTTGATTTTCACCAATTCATTCCTTTCCGCTTGTTTTAAACAGCCACGATTGTATTTCATAAACTGTCTCGCTATTTTAATCTTTGTATTTTTTCCAAACCATAAAATAATTTCACGGAATTTTTATGATTGAGTTGCAAAGGACAATAGCCAAACCTGTTTCAATTTCCGGTATAGGCTTGCATACTGGGACAGAATGCAAAATGACATTTAAACCTGCTCCAGAAAAACATGGTATTTCTTTTGTACGAGCAGATCTTGGAGGAATGCCCGAAATACCGGCAATTGCAGATAATGTAGTTGATGTTTCCAGAGGTACTACCCTCGGCATCGGCGAAGCAAAAGTTCATACTGTTGAACATGTACTTGCCGCTGTGGTTGGACTTCAAATAGATAATATTATTATTGAACTTGATGGTATTGAACCACCCATTGGTGATGGCAGTTCTCTCCCTTACGTTCAGGCTTTGCAAAAAGCAGGAATAGAACAGCAGACTGCTCCAAAAGATTATTTGATAATAGATCAGACAATTATGCACCATGAAGATGATAAACAAATTGATATTGTTGCCCTTCCTTTAGATAGTTACAGGGTAACAGTTATGGTCGATTATCAAAATCCTGCTTTGGGAAGTCAGCATACCGGTCTGTTTGATTTTGAAAATGAATTTGCTACTGAATTTGCTCCTGCAAGAACTTTTTGTTTTTTAAGTGAGGTTGAATCACTGGCGGACCAGGGATTAATAAAAGGTGGCGATATTGATAACGCAATTGTTATCGTTGATCATCATTTAAATCATAACCAGTTAGATGATTTATCTAAAAAGCTAAGAATAAAAAGCAAAATCAGTTTGGGCACTAACGGAATTCTTAACGATAAAGAATTAAGATTTAAAAATGAACCTGTCAGACACAAGCTGTTAGATTTAATTGGCGATCTGGCATTAATTGGTGCACCATTAAAAGCACAAATTCTTGCAGCTCGACCGGGACACAGAGCAAATGTTGAATTTGCTAAACAGGTGCGCAAACTGTATCAACAGAAAAAACTTGTCAAGAAATTTCAGCTTGTAAAAAAAGAAGGCGTCGTGTTTGATTCAAGTGCAATTGAACGCATTCTGCCGCACAGGTATCCGTTTTTGCTTGTGGATAAAATTATCGATCTGGAAGTTGATAAAAAAGTTGTTGGTGTAAAATCAGTTACATTTAATGAACCATTTTTCCCCGGTCATTTCCCTGGTAATCCAATTATGCCTGGGGTACTAATTCTTGAAGCAATGGCACAGACAGGCGGAGTGTTTTTACTCAATTCTTTTAAAAATCCCGAAGATAAAGTAGCTTACTTTATGCAAATCAATAATGCAAAATTTCGCAAGCCTGTTGTTCCCGGAGATCAGCTTTTCATGGAAGTGGAAATGGTTAATAAGAAAAGTAAAGTGGTATCCATAAAAGGTAAAGCATATGTTAACGATGAACTGGTTGCTGAAGCTGATTTTATGGTAGCAGTATTGGATAAACCGAAAAATCAACAAGAATAAAATTGAATGAGTAATATTCATCCCACTGCAATAGTTGGGGATAAAGCAAGTTTAGGCAGCAATATCAAAATTGGTCCTTATGCTGTTGTTGAGGATAATGTTGAAATTGGAAATGATTGTGAGATAGGACCCCATGCAGTTATTTATGATGGTGCACGGATTGGTAACAGAGTTAAAATAAAACAGGGTGCATCAGTTTCTAATGTTCCGCAGGACTTAAAGTTTGCTGATGAAAAATCCCTTTTTATAATTGGGGATGATACTGTTGTTCGTGAATTTGCAGCACTTCACAGGGGGACAAAAGAAACGGGTGTCTCTACTGTGGGAAAAAATTGCTTGCTTATGGCTTATTCTCACGTGCCTCACGATTGTACGATTGGTGATAATTGCATCATTGCTAATTCAGTGCAGATTGGAGGACACAGTAGAATAGAAAATTATGTCATAATTGGTGGAAATACCGGAGTACATCAGTTTGCGGCAATTGGTGAGCATTCAATGGTTGCAGCAACAATAATGGTAAGTCAGGATGTGCCTCCGTTTATATTGGCTGGCAGGAGTCCTGCCCGATATTTAGGTTTGAATGTTGTCGGGCTCCGCAGAAGGGGATTTAATACTGAAGACATCGAAACCATCAAACAGGCATACTCCCTGCTTTACGACAAGGGTATGAATGTATCACAGGCTGTAAAATTAATAGAAAATGAATTGGGTAGTAATATTCATGTAAAAAAAATATTGGAATTTATAGGTAAGAGTAAAAGAGGAATCGTTGGTAAATGAAATGGAGCTTTGTTGATACAGGTTTAAATACAGGCAAGTATAACATGGATTTTGATTTACAGCTCGTTTCTCAGTCGAGAACTAATGAAGCAATATTAAGATTCTACAAGTGGAAACCATATTGCATTTCTCTTGGTGCTAACCAGCCTTTTGAATCTGTTAATTTGAAGAAAGCTAATCATGCAGAAATTGATGTTGTTAAAAGACCAACCGGTGGCAGAGCAATTTTGCATGCGGAAGAATTAACTTATTCAGTTATTCATCCAGTCACATCCCAAATTTCTCCTAAAATTTTATATAAAGAAATTAACCTTGCTTTAAAAAACGGGTTGGCTAACTATCATCCTGAATTGCAAAAACTAAACCTTGAAAATTTTCAGCCTCACTTTCCCTCTTTTTATAAAGAAGCTAAAAGCAGTTTGTGTTTTGCAGTATCAGCAAAAAGTGAGATAAATTATAAAGGGAAAAAACTTGTTGGAAGTGCGCAGAGGAAAATTGGAAATGTAGTTCTTCAGCACGGTTCAATATTGTGCGGAACATTTCACAAAAAACTTATTGAATATTTAGAATTATCTTTTGAAGAACGAGTGGATGTAACAGAAGAAATTAATAGCACTACAACAGAGTTGGAAACAATCCTCGGTTCAAAAATTGATTACGAAAAACTAACCGAATCAATAAAGTTAGGATTTGAAGAAATTTTTAGCATTTCTTTTGAAACCAATAAAAAGATTGAATTTGCTAATTAAAACTATTATAGGTTAATATAAATTGTAGCTTAGTATGCTTATCCAATCTATAAAAAAATCATATTTAATTTTTGTTTGTATCATCGCATTTTGTGTCTCAACTCTTGCACAGATTGAATCGGAAATATTTCTTGAAGGCGCTTCCATTACTGATATTAATTTAGAAGACGATTTTCTTTGGGTTGCAACTTACGGACAGGGAATATACCGTTACTCATTTAACGAACAGAAGTGGATTAACTTTTCAACAAAAAGCGGTAATATTCAAAACGATCTTTTTTACTCTCTTGAAGTAAGTAAAAATTATGTGTGGGCCGCTTCCTCAGAAGGATTATATACTTACACAAAAAAAACAAACAGGTGGAGTACCCGTAAGTTTGCGCAGGGCGGACAGTTTGGCAACTGGATACGATCGCTTAAGTTTGATGAAAAGGAAAACGTTTTGTGGATTGGAAGATTTAGAAATATAACCCGGTTCGATTTACGTACTAGAAGATACGTTGATATTAACCGCATCCAGGGAACAGATCAAAAATCAAATAACATTAAATCAATCGAGCTTGATGGCGACAGCTTAATCTGGTTCGGTTCTGAATCGGGCGTGCATGTTTATAACAAAAAAAAGAAATACTCTGACCCATCTGCCTGGAATTATATCACTAATAAACAAAGAGGATTTAGAGAAGAGGGAGAAACTGTTTCTGTTTCTGATTTTCTTTTTGAGAAGAATAAAATTTGGTTCGCTACCGATGAATTTGTTACGTTAGATCAGCCGGAATTTAATGTGGGTGGTATTTATACATATGATAGAAAATTTAACTGGGATAGAATTTATAAAGGCAGCGGTCTTGCAGGTAACGGAATTTACTCACTTGGCAAAACGGGCAACTATATTTGGGCAGGAGTTTATGAATTTGATAAATTACAAAAAGCTGAATATGGCAAAGGTCTGTTTCTGATAAATCGAATAACCGGAAAAGTTTTACCTGTAGATCTAAATGAAATTCAAATTGAATCTTCCACTATTCTCTCATTTTTATTCGATGGTGAAATAATGTGGATAGGAACCGGCGAAGGATTGGTAAAGCTAAAGATTGATAACCGCTTAACTGACTGGCGTAAAATCAACTAATACACTTCTATATTTGAGACTCATTTTTTCAGGGGCAAATTAATCCCGCTTTTTTAAGTGACCTTCCGTTTACTCTTCACTTTATTTTCTTTAAGTTTAAACACCAAAAGGGTAGTAAAAGGTGCGAAATGAAGAAATTTTACATAATTCTTTTTGCGCTTTCTGTTTGTTCTGTCTCCTTCTCCCAGATTAGCGAAATAATCAAGCTTCTAATACAAATCTGGCTCAATCAACTTAAGAACTCCTAATTAATTATATGATAATAAAATGAAAAATTTTATTTCAACTACAGTTTTCATTTGCTTGATTTTTATAATTCAGATTTTTGCACAGCTGGAAACTATTAAAGAATTTCCTAAAGCTTATGATTCACAGGAAATCTTGGATCTGACTCCGGTTTGGATTTCAGGAAATGAAATTCTTGTCTTCTATAAGAATGCAACAAGGGACACAATATTTTCAAGAAGAACAACTGATCTTGGTCAGACCTGGAGTACACAAAAATTAGAACTGGCTGGGGAAGAGATTAATACTTTTTACTATACAATGAATTGTTATAAAATTTCTAACGACAGGTTGTTATTTTTCTGGACTTCAAATAATGGAGAGCTCTATTGTATTTATTCAGATGATAAAGGTTATAACTGGATTGATACTATTCATATAGAGCAGAGTTTCCATACGGGCTTTTCATTAATTGAATTGGAAGAGGGTAATATTGTATTGTCTCTTTCGCGCACCTTTAGATGGCAGACTCGTCTCAGCACAGATAATGGTGAAACCTGGTCAATCCTAGATTATTATAATATGCCGCTAATAAGTATTGGATTTCAGAAAAGGAATCCACATATAATAAAGCTCTCAGACAATGGCGATTCTTTATTGGCAATTTTTTCCTCTGTTAATGGCATTCTTTATTCAATTCATAGTACTGACAGCGGTAATAGCTGGAGTGACACAACCAGAATTATAGATACCCGCTTCGGTTTTAATCCTTACTATTATAATATTCCTTCTGTAAAAGTTCTTCGTGATAGTAATAAAAATATCTGGCTAATATTTGATTGCAAGTATTATTTCGAAAATGAAGACTATTCACAATCTGATATTACTGTTTTAAAAAGTGCAAATAATGGAACAAGCTGGCAGCAAATGGATGACTTTACTTCTTATCTCGGTGATGATTATTTGTCAGGAGTAACAAGCGATGGTGAAAACATTTTTACTTGTTTTAACTCGTCACGAGATGAAATATTCAATCAGGGCTATTATGGAATATTAGGAGAATCAGAAGATGCGTTTACTCCACCGGTTTTGCTAAATTCTGAAACAGTGGGAGTTGACTACGAAAAAGAGGAAGTAAATTATCGTGCAAAAGTAATTGATGATGAAGGTATTCAGACGGTTTTTGCAAAATTGGATCAAATGAATTTCCGTATCGAATTATTCGATGATGGTATGCATCAGGATAGTCTTGCAAATGACAACATCTTTGGAAACACTCTGCCATTTCTAACCACAGGTTATGTGGGAGATGCTTATGCTATGGATCTTAATAATATCATATTGCCATTTAATCACAGTGGTGTCATCGCTGATGTAAATATCGAAAATAAAAGTTTTCAATTTGAACTTGAAATGACTGATCTATCTGGAAATGTTGGTTCCGAATTAACAAGAGCAGATTTTCCAATAAGAGGTGGCGGTGGTTCAACAGGGAAATTTGATGGGCACGGTTTTTTGTTTTCCAGCGGATTCTTTCTTTCAGGATACTCCAATGGTCAACTGTGGAGTAATGCTATCGCTTCAGCTTCTTTGGTTGAAGATTATTTGCCTGGGAAAGTTGGAAGTGAAGTAGGTGATCCAGTAAATGCAATCTATGTTGTAAATAAAAGAGATCCGGCATTTAGCTATACATGGCAGAACTGGAAAGATGCGGTTTCTTTAGGTGCAGAGTTTTATGATGGAGATGGTGATGGTTTCTACAATCCGGTTGATAAAAACTGGAATGGAACCTGGGATTTGAATGAGGATATGCCTCCCTTGATAGGTAATGAGATTGCATGGTGCGTTTATAATGATGGTTTACCTAAAAATTTGAGAAGATGGAACACTGTCGATCCACTTGGGATAGAAGTTAGGCAGACAATATTTGCAACAGACGACCAAGAGCTTGAGAATGTAATATTTATTCGTTATTCAATTCTTAACACCGGAACAGTATCAGAGGTAATGGATTCTGTTTACCTTGGAATCTGGGAAGATGGTGACCTTGGAGATTGGAATGATGATGTTGTAGGTTGTGATACACTTCTTCAATCAGGTTATTTCTATAATAGCGGTCCAGATCAGGTTTATGGTAATAACTGTCCTGCATTTTTCTCTACACTTTTACAGGGTCCAGTCGTTTTTACAAACAGTACTTCAGATACTGCAAAACACAATCTGGGTCAGCAAATAGGCACAGAGACATTTTCTAATTCAATAAATCTGGATATTACTGCTCATACCTTTTTTATTGGCGGCGATCCTAATTTAAGAGATCCTAATAATGCAATGGAAGCAAGAAATTATTTAATAGGAAGAGATAGGGTAGGAGATATTCCTGATCCCTGCACTTTTGCATATGGACAGGTTCGTGGTGGAGTTAACTGCAACGAATTAAATCCAAGAATGTGGTTCTCGGGTGATCCGGTTACAGATGTGGGTTGGATATGCACACAAAATCAAGATATGAGAAATTTGGTTAGCACAGGTCCGTTTAATTTAGAAAAAGATAAGTCGCAGGAAATAATTATTGCTTATGTAATTGGAAGGGGAACTGATTATTTTAACTCAATTACAGTTGCAAGAGAAAATGTGCAGAGAGCAATTGCAGAATATGAAAGCAATTTTGCAACAATGAGTTACACACCACCGCCGCCAACTAACCCGGTAACAGATTACGTACTTTATCAAAACTATCCAAATCCATTCAATCCAGTTACAACAATAAGATACGAGCTTCCTCAGGATGGAATAGTTACAATAGACATCTACGATATACTTGGTCAAAAAGCAAAAACAATTCTGAATGAATTTCAAAAAGCAGATAGATATGAAACTAGTTTTAACGCAATTGGTTTGTCTAGCGGAGTTTACATTTACAGGATGAAGGTGAATGACTTTATAACAAGTAAAAAAATGGTTCTTCTAAAATAAAAACCAATTCTAAAATCATCAGAAAGCTCCAACTTTAGGGGCTTTCTAACCTCTCATTTTATACTTATTTTAACTTTTTAGTTTTTTAAACAATCAGGCAAATAAATGATTGAAATCTCAAAAAACAGACTCGATGAACTAAAAAAAGGTTTTGAGGGCAAAAGAATAGCTGTAATCGGTGATATGATGCTGGATGGATACTATTGGGGAGATGTAAAAAGAATTTCGCCTGAAGCACCGGTTCCCGTTTTGGAAGTTGAAGAAGAGTTTTTCCGTTTTGGCGGGG
>CBDUAV010000037.1:0-23474 GCA_965365225.1 uncultured Ignavibacteria bacterium
GTTAGAACTGTTATAGATTGTCCAACTATTCCAGTCAAAAAATGCAAGCCCGCTGTCAGTTGCAATCCATATTGCACTGTCGGAAGTAAATTCTATATCATAAATATTATTAGATGGAAGACCTGAAGTGGAAGAATTAATTTCTGTCCATTGTTGTGAAAATGATAGGCTGTTTAGGTAGAAGAAAAAAATACACAACAATAATAGGATATTCCTCAGCATAAAGCCCCCTCTTGTTGTGAATAATATCAGCCGGAAATAATCTCCGGCTGACTAAAATATAATATTAAAATCCCAATCTCTCCATATCTGCAACAAGAGTTGTAACCGCTTTAACTGAATTATCCAATAATGCTTGTTCTTCATCATTAAGTTCAAATTCAATTATTTTTTCAACGCCATTTTCACCCAAAACAGCCGGAACTCCAACGTAGTATCCTTTAACTCCAAATTCACCATTAAGAAATGCACAAACAGGCAGTAATCGGTTTTCATCTCCAATAATGGCTTCAAGCATTGATACGGTAGCAGATGCCGGTGAATAAAATGCTGAACCGGTTTTAAGCAGTTTAACTACTTCACCGCCAGCCATTTTTGTTCTATCAACCATTGCTTTCATTACTTCTGCTGCCTTTGCTTTATCTCCGTATTTCCTTTCTAACAATTCCATAGCAGGAATACCATTTACATTTGCATATCTTATAATCGGAACCATCGTATCACCGTGTCCGCCAAGCACCATTGCATTTACATCTTTCACAGAAACACCTAGCTCCCACGCAATGAATGTAGAAAATCTGGATGAATCTAAAATACCAGCTTGACCAAAAACTCTATTCGTTGGAAACCCTGTAATTTTCTTGAAGAGTGTTACCATTGCATCCAATGGATTCGAAATAATTATAGCTATCGCATTTGGAGCGTATTTCTTTACATTTTCTGCAACTGTTTTAATTATTTTAGCGTTGGTAGTAAGCAAATCATCTCTGCTCATACCTGGTTTTCGTGGTAATCCTGCAGTGACAACAACAATATCTGATCCTTCAAGATCTTTGTAATCATTTGTCCCTTTTACAATTACATCAAATCCGTCAATCCTGGAAGCTTCTGCTATATCAAGTGTTTTGCCCTGGGGCATATCTTCTACAATATCGTATAAAACCACATCCCCAAGCTGCCTTTGAGCTATTAGTTGAGCTAAAACCCCGCCTATTTGTCCACCACCGATTAGTGCTATTTTTTTTCTGCCCATTGTTACTCCCTCTGTTTTAATATCTGTTTATAAATTTTTGTTAGAGATAATATTTAAAATAAACAAAAAAAATTATAGGTAATAATGTAAGGTAGAAATTATTAAAATGCCCAGCTTGAAAGCAGGAATTAAATGTTCATCGTAAGTATTGTTTCGGTTCCGTCGGGAGTTACGTTGTACTTTAAATCGTCCATGTAAACTCTCATCAAGTACATTCCTCTGCCAGAATCTTTTAATATATTTTCCGGCTTTGTGGGATCAGGAATTTCGGATGGATCAAATCCAGTTCCTTCATCAATAACTTTTATAATTAATTTTGAATTTTGAACGTTCACATCAACTTTAACCAACTTTGTCTTATCGCATTTATTGGCATGGATGATAGCATTTGTTGTAGCTTCTGTTACTGCAAGCAAAAGTGTGGCAAGCTGTTCTTCGTTTAAACCGAGATCCTTCGCAAAATAATTTACAAATTCCTCAACCGTAATGAGGTTATTCGGATCACTCTCTATTTCGATGTAATATTTTGTCTCAGGCAACTTTTTATAAGAAGTTAATAATTATGATGACAATTTAATTGTTTTATTATTAAAATTTCCAATTCATTGCAAAAATAAGATTTAATCTTTCTCTATCTGCACCATTGTTAACCGATATGAATTCATACCAAGAATTTAACTTAAGGTAAAGTGAATTTGACCCGATTAAAATCTCAAAAAGCGGGCCGATGCTCAAAAATCTCGTGTCCGGAATGCGGTCTTTTTCTTTATAATTAAATGTTCTCAATGAAAAATATCTTAAACCAAACGCAAAGAAAGCATTATTAAAACTAAAACCTATTTTGGGATTTCCAAAAACTTCCTGCAGATATCGCTTTGGTCTCTCTGCAAAATCATTCCAATCCAGTTCACCCTGGTCGGTAAGTTTAACATAAGCTGTAAGAATGAACGAAAGCGTTCCATTCAACTTGAATTGTGTGGAATCTGTTGCTGTAAATTGGCGAAAGGATATGCTGCGCAGATTTGAGGAAATATCTTCAAAATCATATACAGTATAATTAGCAGAGACTTCAAAATTATTTAAAGAAGAGAACATGGCTCCGGTGTAGTGTCCACCCATCGCAAGCCGTAGAACACGATTGATATTATTGTTTGCGCTTCTGCTGGCAAAAAGATAAACAGCATGGCTGAGAGTTCCTTCTAAATTTAGAAAAGCCTGAAAAAAAGGTGTAAAGTATTTCGCATAGCGTAATCTTAGAATTGTTAACAACTCGTCTCTATCGTCATCATTCGTTAAGCTTGGTGTATCATATTTTAATTTACTGTGAAATAAGCTCAATGAAAACCTGTCATTGCGTGAAAAGTTAATATCACCTGAAAGAGAAATTGTTGCTCTACCGGAGTTATTATTTTTACTGGTTTCCAATTCAGAACGCTGATCATAAAAATTTTCATCATTACCCTCAAATCTTTTCGTAATATGTTTTTCATCCCTTTCAAAATAGTTAAGTCTAATAACAGCATTTGCGAATTCTGTGTTATAGTAAATCGATGATTCCAATCCAATAATAAATTCATCAACTTGCGTATCAAATACAGATGGTTTTTGATCTTCCAATGAACGGTATCTAGTATCTCTATCAATATTTCTTAGATTGATTCTTCCTGCAAGTTCCATTACAAAAACATTAAACAATTTGTTGTAGGTTAATCTGTCTTTCAATAAAAAAACAGTTTCTGTTCTTCCCTCTATATTGTTAATAATATTAAATTTTGAAGAAAGGATTGAATCAGCTGGAAAATAAAAATCTTTCCGGCTTTGTATAAATTGCGTTTCGATTAAATTAATTACTTCGCGGTTAAAAGGATTTGTAACACCAAGATTGAATAGCCGCAATAAATTTTTTCGCGGTGAAATATCCTCATTTTCAAATCTGAATGATGAATTAACTTCAAAATCAGTAAAATCAAGATTTCTTCCCAAAGCTTCCAATCCGTAAATAGGACCAAAATCGTTTTCACCTACCTGCCGGTTATCAGAAAATCCACCGTATGGTACAAATAAAATATCATTGCTTACATTAAGATCGCTAAAGAGCACTGCTTCGTTTATTGTTGCCTGGTTTATTGCTAACTGCCTGTCATCCGACAGAATGTTGCTTTTAGCCGATAAGCCCAAATTCCAAAAGGTGCTAAAATTATATTTTCCCATTAGGTTCAAATATTGCTCATCGCGTATACTGTTTGTGTTTGCTTTCACTAAAGTTGATCGGAAATTTTGATTGACTCTATATTGAAATCCTGAATGCGAGCCTGCAAAATCAAAACCCGTGTTCAGAAAATATGTGTTTAGTTGTTTATCGAAATTAGTAAATAATCTGTTTATTGGAATAGAAGTAAAAGAATACTGAAGCGAATCCTGAGTTTGCTGGGCAATTAATAGCTCTCCGAAAAATAAAATAATTATTATAAATGTTAGTTTGATATTTATATCCTTAAAATATTTCAAACCGGTATTAATCAATAATTCTTCTTTCCGATGCTATAAAAATAAAAACATTGATTCAAGTGATAAAATGCAAATAGTAACTTAAATTGTTTTTATTTATGTCAACTAATCTAATCTAATAATCAAAAATAATTATATTGCCAGAGTACAAATTATTTATTCACCATCTGTTGATTGATTTCTCTACTAGTGGCAAAATCTAAAACTAAAAAAAATAAAACCGTAAAAGAACAGAAAAGTGTAAAAACAAAATCACTTCTTTCTTATTTTGATGATTTGATAAATTACAAGTACTTAAGCTTGATAATTTCAATTTTGTATTTATTCGTCCTTGGAATTGTCAGTTTCGCTTTTCACACTGTCGGCGACTACGGTATTGAAACAGATTTCTTCTGGGGTTACGTACCGAACGCTAAGGGCTTTCTCGAGGGTAATATTCCGATGGATGCTTTCAGAGGACCGCTTTATCCAATGGTTTTAGGCATAGTTGGTTTTGTGCTTGGCGATTTTTTCAGAACAGGAATTTTAATCGGTATAATTTCTGCTGCAGTTGTTATCTATGTTACTTTCGAAATTCTAAAAAGAGTTTTTTCTCCTAACACAGCTTTCTTTGTTACAATTTTACTTGTTGTAAATCCTGTCTTTGTTCAGTACTCGTACAGTGCAGGAACAGACATGTTTTTTAATGCACTTGCATCATTAACTATTTTCTTCTTTTTAAAAAATGAAAAGTTAAACTACAGGCAAATTGTTTTAGCCGGAATTTGCGGAGGACTTTCATATTTAACACGTTATAACGGTGTATTCCTTCTAAGTTTTGTTGTTGTGATATTCTTTGTTAATTATTGGAATATTTCGTGGCTTAAAAGATTAAAAACAGCAGCAGTTTTTGCGGTGGTTTTTGTTTTAACTTTTTCGCCATGGGGCTTTCACACACTTTCCGAAAAAGGATCATTCTTTTATAATGAGAATTATAAAAACATCGCTTACGAAATGCACGGGAAAGGAAAAATTAGCTGGGATGAATTCTGGTTTAATGAAAGCAGTAAAATAACTTCGCTTTCTGATGTGGTTTTTGAAGATCTTCCGGTATTTGCCTCAACTGTATTTAGCAATATCGGAGATCATTTTGTTAGCGATATGGAAAAGCTGATGGGCTGGCACATTGGTGTGTTTGTTATTCTTGGTTTGATTTTTTTAATATTTCGAAATCCATTAAGATTTTGGAAGAGCAGAGAGACAGGCTTTTATATAATTAATCTCTTTTTTTTCGGACTGCTTTTGCTAGTTTTTTACAGTGAAAGATTTTCACTCTTTCTAATTCCGTTTTATGCAGTGATAGCTTTTCATCCTTTCTTTTCACAAAAGTTTAAATTGAAAAAATTTGTGCCGCTAAAATTTGGAATACTATTAGTATCTGCCTTAATAATTTTTACTTTTGTTAAGTCATATTCATTCAACAGCTTAAATATTAATTCAGGTCCTAAGGAACTATTAGTGTTACAGGAATGGTACAATCAAAATATACCGGCTGAAGAGCGGGGAGAAAAGATCGCCGCCCGCAAAGCTCATGTTGCATATTATTTGGATATGGAATTTAAGTTACTACCTATGGCAGAAAGCTACGATGAATTCATCCTAAAATTAAGAGAGCAGCAGGTAGATTACCTATATTTCAGCACAATTGAAGCAGCAATGCGTAGGCAATTTCAAACGCTCCTCAATCCCAAACAGAGCCATCCAGGATTAGAAGCCGTTGTTTATTTTGAAAGCCCGCCAGCAGTGCTCTATAAGGTGCTTCCGCCATACTAATTACAATAAAAAGTACAATTGGGTGAATCTTTAAATTGACAATCGGCAAGGATTTGGATAATTTTGGCTTTAAATAATAATTTATTTTAGAATGATAGAACAATATATCCCTGTTTTTATAGTACTTTTAATTGCGGCAGGTTTCGCCGGAGCGGTAGTGTTTTCATCAAAGCTTTTTGGCCCGCAAAGACCAAATAGCGAAAAGACTTCAACTTACGAAAGCGGAATGAAACCGGTTG
Source organism: uncultured Ignavibacteria bacterium (assembly GCA_965365225.1). GTDB lineage: Bacteria > Bacteroidota > Ignavibacteria > Ignavibacteriales > Ignavibacteriaceae > IGN2. The sequence goes on from CBDUAV010000037.1 coordinate 5,812, forward strand.
GAACCGTACGTGAAAGAATCTCTATTAAATACTACTTAGTAGCGATGTTTTTCATCATTTTCGATCTGGAAGTGATTTTTGTTTATCCCTGGGCTGTAGAATTCAAAAGATTATTTGGCGAGTATGGAATTTCTGTATTCATTTCGATGTTTATATTTTTAGTAGTACTTGAGTTAGGCTATTTATACGCATACAAGAAAGGCGGATTTAAGTGGGATTAGAATCATATTTAAAAGAAAGCGGTTTCATCACTACAAAGCTTGATGCAGTTATTGGATGGGCACGGAAAAATTCTGTTTGGCCTATGCCTATGGGTATATCCTGCTGTGCAATTGAAATGATGGCTGTTGGCGATCCAAAGTATGATATTGCACGGTTTGGCTCTGAAGTTATGCGCTTTACACCGCGGCAGTGCGATTTGATGATCGTTGCTGGGACTGTTACATACAAAATGGCTCCAGTTGTTAAAAAAATATTCGACCAAATGCCCGATCCAAAATGGGTAATTGCAATGGGTGCCTGCACCTCTTCGGGAGGAATGTATCGCTCATATTCGGTTGTCCAGGGAATTGACCAGTTCTTACCTGTTGATATTTATCTTGCCGGTTGTCCGCCACGTCCTGATAATCTTCTCCATGCTTTAATGAAGATTCAGGATAAAATTGGTAAAACTAAAGCAGCAGAATTTAAGAACCTGCCCGATCTGAACGTAATACAGAATAATTAATTTTTATGGATTTAAAAGAACTCATTCCTCAAAAGCTAAAAGAAAATTTTCCTGATATTGAGTTTGAAATATCGGACTATAAGGAAGAGCTAACTATAAAGTTAGACAAAAAAAGAATTGTTGAAGTGTGCAAGTTTTTGAAGGAAGATCCTGATCTTCAATTTAATTATTGCTCAGATGTGACAGCTGTTGATTGGGCAAAAAGAAAAAACAGGTTTACAGTTGTTTATAATATTTTCTCATTAAATAATAGTTTTAGATTGAGATTAAAATCAGACGTTGATGAATCTGATTGTGCAATTGATTCCGTGAGCTCTGTTTGGGGCTCCGCAAACTGGCAAGAACGTGAAACTTACGATATGTATGGTATTAAGTTTAATAATCATCCCGATCTTAGAAGAATGTATATGCCGGAAGAATTTGAACATCATCCTTTAAAAAAAGATTTTCCTTTAATGGGCATTCCAGGCTCGCTTCCGTTACCAAAAAAATAAATTTATGGATCAATTAGAAAAAGAAGTACACCCTAAAATTTTACAAGCATTGTTGGATGCTAAAACTGACTATACATTTGATGATGTACTTGAAAATGAAATGATTTTAAATATGGGTCCGCAGCATCCTGCAACCCATGGTGTGCTTCGTTTACTTTTAAGATTAGATGGTGAAAAGATCGTTGCTTGCGTTCCGGATCTTGGTTACCTGCACCGCGGTTATGAAAAGATGGCTGAAAACATGACCTACTATGAATACATTCCGCACACGGACCGTTTGGATTATATTTCTCCAATGGCAAACAATGTTGCCTGGGTTTTGGCAGTTGAAAAACTCGCTGGAATTGAGGCTCCCAAAAGAGCTCAATATATTAGAATGATGATTGCAGAACTTGCACGCATTGCATCTCACTTGGTTGCAATCGGTTCATTTGCAATGGATGTTGGCGCACTCACGATATTTTTATGGACTTTGCGTGAACGTGAGAAAATTCTTGATATATGGGATATTCTGTGCGGGGCAAGATTTACGAACAGTTTTACAAGAATTGGTGGAGTTGCTAACGATGCACAGCCTGAAGCATTAGAAAAAGCAAAGTGGTTCATAGATCAGTTTGAGCCTAATTTAGAAGAGTGTGAAAAGTTAGTAAATGCAAACAGAATTTTTATTGAACGTGTGGATGGTGTCGGTGCTGTTTCAAAATCTGATGCAATCGATCTTGGATTTTCAGGTCCAAACCTACGGGCTTGTGGAGTTAATTTTGATTTAAGAGTTAACGCTCCATATTTGTGTTATAATGAAGTTGATTTTGATGTAGTAACTTATTCCGAGGGTGATTGTCTTGCACGTTATTTTTTAAGATTAGATGAATGCAGGGAGAGTGCAAAAATTGTTAAACAGGTTTTAGAAAAAATGCCGCAGGGCGAAATACTGGCAAATCAGCCTAAAAAGGTTCTTCCACATAAAGATGAAGTTTATACGAAAATGGAAGAGCTTATACACGATTTTATGATTGTTAACTTTGGGATCAATCCTCCTGAGGGTGATATTTATCACGCCATTGAAGGTTCTAAAGGAGAACTCGGCTTTTATCTTGTAAGCAAAGGTGAAGGCAAACCGTGGAAATGTAAAATTCGCTCGCCTTCATTTAATAATTTACAGGTCCTTCCAAAATTGGTTGTAGGACAAATGATTTCTGATGTAGTTGCAATTATCGGCAGTATAGATCCAATAATGGGAGAAGCGGATAAGTAAGTGGAAATCTCAAATAACAAATCTCAAATTCTAAATAATATTCAAATGCCAATAATCAATTCTAGAACATTCTTTGGATATTTGAATTTAACTCTTGGTGCTTATTTGTTATTTGTTTTTTGATAATTGGAGCTTTTATAAGATGGAATTTAAGTTTACACAAGAAAATCTTAACAAGATAGAGCAGGAAACAAAAAAGTATCCACACCCTAAACCGGCTGTTATGGCTGCGTTGTATTTAGGACAGGAACAAAATGGTTTCATTTCAAACGAAGTTATAAAAGAAGTCGCTGACGTTTTAGGTATAACAGCAGAAGAGGTCTTGGGAGTAGTTACTTTCTATACGATGTATCATCAAAAACCGATGGGCAAATTTCATATTCAGGTTTGCACTAATGTTTCCTGTATGCTTCGTGGCGGATATGAAATTTGGGATCAGGTAAAAGATAAATTTGGAATAGATCACCTGGGTGTTACTATTGATCAAAAATTTTCTTTAGAAGAAGTTGAATGCATGGGAAGCTGCGGTACTGCTCCTATGATTGCTGTTAATGAAGACTACTACGAAAATCTTACCAAAGAACAAGTTGAAGAGATTCTAGAATCATTTAAAAATACAAGCTAATGGAAAAAATTCTCCTTCCAGGTGTAAAGGATTTACATTTAATTGATGTTTATGTTTCGAACGGCGGATACGAAGCCGCCAAAAAAGCATTTACTCAAACTCCCGATGATATCATCGATCAGGTAAAAAAATCTGGGTTAAGAGGAAGAGGCGGAGCTGCATTTTTGGCAGGACTGAAATGGAGCTTTATGCCGAAAACAACCGACAAGCCGAAATATCTTTGCGTTAATGGCGATGAAAGTGAACCGGGTTCTTTTAAAGACAGACAAATATTTGAATTCAATCCACACCAGATGATTGAAGGTACAATTATTACCTGTTATGCGATAGGTGCAAAAACAGCCTATGTCTATATCCGTGGAGAATATCACAAATGGATCCGGCTATTGCAGAAAGCAATTGATGATGCTTATGCTAAAGGATATCTCGGCGACAAGATGAAAGAAACATTTGGCACTGACTTTAGCTGTGATGTTTATATTCACAAAGGCGCCGGTGCATATATTTGCGGCGAAGAATCATCTCTGATGAATTCGTTAGAAGGGAAAAGAGGATACCCGCGAGTTAAACCCCCATTCCCCGCGCAGAATGGTTTATGGGGCTGTCCAACTACAATTAATAATGTTGAAACAATCGCAAACGTTCCCCCAATAATTGAAAAAGGTTGGGAGTGGTTTTCAAAAATCGGTCATCCAAAACACCCGGGCACATTGTTATTTGGGGTAAGCGGTCATGTAAACAAACCGGGAGTGTATGAGCTGCCAACAGGGACTTCGCTTACTGATATTATTTATAAATATGCTGGTGGCATTCCAAATGACAAAAAGGTTTTGTGTGTCATTCCGGGCGGATCCTCTATGCCTCCGATAAGAGGTGATAAAATTGAAGGCGTTAAGATGGATGCGGAATCTTTAAAGGAAGTCGGTTCTGCAATCGGTACCGGTGGTGTAATTGTAATGGATGAAGATACCGATCTCGTAAAGGTTTTAGCACGAATAGCACATTTCTATCATCACGAAAGTTGCGGACAATGTACTCCCTGTCGTGAGGGAACAGGCTGGCTTGAAAAAATTCTGAAGCGCATTTTGACAGGTAAAGGCTCTAAAAGTGATTTGGATTTGCTTATTACAGTTGCAAACCAGATTGAAGGAAACACCATTTGTGCACTTGGCGAAGCTGCAGCCTGGCCGGTTAAGTTTATGGTAGAAAGATTCAGAGATTACTTTGAAGCTAGAGTTAGTAAAGAAATTAGCCTGCCTGTTGCAAACAAAGTCCACTCTATGAGAGAGACTGTGTATCCGCTTGCAGACGTGAAAAATTAATAAAAAAAATCCCCTTCAAATGAAGAGGATTTTGATTTAAAATATTTATAAAACTATTCAGGTTTTCGAAAACCAAGCTCTCTGTCCAACATAAATAATCCGCTCTTTACATCACCAATCATTTCAAGCTTATTAAGTACTTCCTCTACTGTAGCTTCTTCTTCTACTTGCTCATTTACAAACCACTGGAGAAAATTATTTGTTGCGTAGTCCTTTGCCTGCATCGCTTGCCCGACTAGCTTGTTTATTAAACCAGTTATATATCTTTCGTGAGCTAGAGTTTCCTTGAAGACATCTCTAATTGATTTCCAGCTTACTTTTGGTGCTTTTATTGCTTTTAATGTAACTTTGCCGCCAGTTTGGTTAATAAAATCGTAGATTTTCATTCCATGAGCCCACTCTTCCTGTGCTTGCATCTTAAACCAGCTAGCAAATCCGTTTAGATTTTTATCTTCAAAATATGTAGCCATGGATAGATAAAGATAGGAGGAATAAAATTCTTCATTTAGATGATTATTGAGTGCATCAAGCATTTTTTTTGATAACATTTTTTGACCTCTTTCTGTTATAATTTTCTCAAAAATTTTCGCAAATATAATGAATTGGACATTAACTATTTGTTAAATCAATCACTAATCGTTGTAGTTCAATTTCAATTAGAAAATATGTGATGAATTGCATTCAACCGTATTAATAAATTGAAAATGCTTAAGCCTTTATTTAACTTTGCGAACATTATTTTTGCAATTCTAATAATTATAAATCCAAGGAGATAAATATGGCAATTAAAGTGGGAATTAACGGTTTTGGCAGAATAGGAAGATTGGTTTTCAGAAGATGTTTAGAATTAGGAGGCTTTGATTTTGTCGGAATAAACGATCTTACCGATGCCGCTACTCTCGGGCATTTATTAAAATATGATTCAGTACACGGAAAGTTTAACGGCGATGTAAAAGTTGATGGTAATGATCTTATTGTGAATGGTGATAAAATGAAAATTACCGCAGAAAAAGATCCGGCGAAATTAAACTGGAAGGGTGTTGATGTTGTTGTAGAATCCACAGGAGTTTTTCGAGACAGAGAAAGCTGTATGAAACATGTTTCTGCGGGAGCAAAAAAAGTAATTCTTACCGTTCCGCCAAAAGGTGAAATTGATGCAATGGTTGTATTGGGCGTAAACAATGATGTTCTCACTGGAAATGAAAAAGTAATCTCAAACGCTTCGTGTACTACAAACTGTCTTGCACCAATGGTAAAAGTCTTACACGATACTTTTGGGCTGGAGAAAGGTTTTATGACAACAGTCCATGCCTATACTAATGATCAGCGTTTATTAGATCTACCGCATAAAGATTTAAGAAGAGCACGTTCGGCTGCAGTATCAATTATTCCTACTACAACAGGTGCAGCAAAAGCAGTTGGAAAAGTTATTCCTGAATTGAAAGGAATGTTGGATGGTTTTGCATTAAGAGTTCCAACACCGGATGGATCCATTACCGATCTCGTTGCAACATTAAAAAAAGAAGCCACAATTGAAGAAATTAATGATGCTTTTAAAAAAGCTGCTGGCAGTTCATTAAAAGGTATTCTGGAATACACCGAGGACCCAATCGTTTCTGCAGATATAGTAGGTAACGAACACTCGAATATATTTGATTCGCTTTCAACCATGGCAAATGGAAACCTTGTTAAAGTTGTTGGCTGGTACGATAACGAGTACGGTTACTCTTGCAGAGTTGTTGATTTAATGAAAATGGTTTCGTAATTAATTCAAGATATGACAGATTTGAAAATCTGTCATATCTCTTCACTACAACTAAAAAATTAAAAATGAATAAATTATCAATAAATAATGTTGATCTAAAAAATAAAAAAATTCTTGTTAGAGTGGATTTTAATGTGCCGTTGGATGAGAATTTATATATAACTAACGACATTAGAATTGTGTCATCACTTCCAACAATTAAAAAAATAATTGAAGCAGGTGGCAAAACAATATTAATGAGTCATTTGGGAAGACCGAAAGGAGAACAGAAACCTGAGTTCAGCTTAAAACCTATTGCAAAAAGATTAGGTGAACTGTTAGGCAAAGAAGTGAAACTCTCTCCCGATTGTGTTGGAACGGAAACCGAAAGCTTAGTGAACGAAATGAAAGCTGGTGATGTTGTATTACTTGAAAACGTTCGCTTTCATAAAGAAGAGGAAAAGAACGATGCAGAATTTGCACAGCAGCTTGCTTCACTAGGTGATGTTTACGTTAATGATGCTTTCGGTAGCGCTCACAGGGCACACGCGTCTACTGAAGGTGTTACAAAATTTATTAAAACCTGTGCAGCTGGATATTTGATGCAGAAAGAATTGGACTATTTGGGGAGCGCATTGGCAAATCCAGAACGACCATATTGTGCGATTTTGGGTGGCGCAAAAATTTCTGGCAAGATTGATGTAATAACTAATTTTCTCGACAAAGTTGATACCTTGATCGTTGGCGGCGGAATGGCATTTACGTTCTTTAAAGCGCAAGGAAAAGAAATTGGCCAATCTCTTCTGGAGGAAGAAAAACTCGTTCTAGCGAAAGAGCTTTTAGAAAAACTTAAATCAACTAATATTAAATTTTTGCTTCCAGTTGATGTTGTTGCAGCGGGCGAATTTAAAAATGATTCACAATCTGTAACCGTTAGTGTGGATAATATTCCTGCTGACAAAATGGGATTGGATATAGGTCCTGAAACAATTAAATTGTTTTCTGAAGAAGTTCTTAACTCCAAAACAATTGTTTGGAACGGACCTATGGGAGTATTTGAAATGGAAAATTTTGCTAAAGGAACTTTTGAAATAGCTAAAGTGCTTGCAAAAGCAACAGAAAACGAAGCAGTTACTGTTATTGGTGGGGGTGATTCTGCTGCTGCAATTAGCAAAGCAGGATTAGAAAAAAAGGTCTCTCACGTTTCAACCGGAGGAGGTGCTTCGCTTGAATTTTTAGAAGGAAAAATTCTACCAGGAGTTGCAGCACTTACAGATGCATAATTGAATTAAGGATCAGAATTGAATAACCAATACAGACCATTTGGAAGATTTAGTGTTTTCCCACCGGTGATTAAAAATCTTTTAATCATCAATGCCGCAGTGTTTTTTCTGCAAATGCTCGGTAGTAGTTTTATTGTAAGCGATGGCTACACTCTTTACGAAATAATTACAAAATATTTTGCGCTAATTCCAGTTGATGGAATGGTTGTTGGAAGGATGGCTGGCGAACCCATAGTTTGGAGCTTCTATCCGTGGCAATTAATTACGTATCAATTTCTCCACGGAGATTTTTGGCATATATTCTTTAATATGTTTTTTGGTTTGTGGATGTTCGGAATGGAAATTGAAAACATTTGGGGTTCGCAAAAGTTTCTAATCTATTATCTAACCTGTGGTGTGTTTGCGGGCTTAGTCCAGCTTTTTATTTCACCATTGATTGATCCTGTTGTTGGACCAACAATTGGTGCATCCGGAGCAGTTTACGGTGTGCTTATTGCTTTTGCTTTAATGTTTCCTAACAGAAGTGTTTATCTTTGGTTTCTGTTCCCTGTAAAAGTTAAGTATTTAGTTGGCTTTTTAATAATATTAGGTCTTATGTCAATCGGTGGACCTGGGAACGTGGCTCATCTTGCTCATCTTGGAGGTGCAATTGCAGGATTTATTTTTATTATGCTAGATAAAAGAATTGATGTTCCATTAAAACGAATGATGAATAGAACAAACTCCGGCTTAGGCGGACAATTTGATAATCCTTTCAGCGGTTTATCAGAAAAATTCAAAAAAAGAAGTCGGGATGTCCAAAATGCAAAATATTATGATTTGAATAATAAAAAAGATGAGGAACAAATAACGCAGGAAGACATTGATAAAATTTTAGATAAGATTAGCCAATCAGGTTATCAAAATCTTACTGAAAAAGAAAAGAAAATTCTTTTTGAAGCAAGTAAAAAGATGAACTAGCTGTGTTACAAACTAGTCTGAAATTTTTATCCTTTCCACTACTTTCTATAATACTTTTTTTTAGTTGCAGTGATGAAAAGATTATTGAAGAAGAAAAATTCATTGAAGTTTATGTAGATTTATTGATTATGCAGGATACAACTTCTGTAAGTCAAAATTCAATTGATTCGATTAAAAGTATCGTGTTTCAAAAGCATAGTATTACTGCAAAAGATTACGAGCAAACCATCAAACAGTACAATTCATCGCCTGAGAAATGGGAAGAATTTTTTACCAAAGCAACAGCTTACGTAGAAAAACTCAGGCAAGAAGCTGAGAACTAAATTTATATTTTGCAGTGGCTATTCTAATTTGTGGGTAAGTAATTTTTGAAGACAATCTTCCCTTTAGCTCTTTGAGATTCTCATATCCTTTTTTAACTTCAACCATAATTTGCTTGTAAGTTTCTTTACTAAAAAGATGGCTGACATCCGTAACAGGATTGTATTCAATTATTGTTTCTATTTGCATTGATACAACTGCTTCGGATACCCTTAACGTTTCAGCAATTTCCTTTAGAGTATATTTTTTTTGAAGCAGTTTTTGAGTCTGTAATATATTAGGCGGCAGTGCTGATTTTTTATTTTCCGATTTTTTATTTTGACTTTCATTTAAGTAATTTTTTATTGTTTCAATAAATTCATTGCCAATTTTATTTAACATCCTGTTATTAAATCCGTTGATGCTCAGAAGTTCATTTTTATTAATTGGTTTTTTAGCAACAACTTCTCGTAGAACAGTATCAGGACATATCAGGTAACCAGATTGTATAAATCGCTCGGCTGCTTTTTTTCTAACATCTCTTAACAAATTGAACAAATAAAGATCAGCACCGTAATTATCTTCAATTGTTTTTGCTTTACTTGTTTGTTTAATATTCGTTCTTTCGCGCATTTTTTGGTTTATACTAAAGTAATTTTTATTGCCAACGTTTTTGTCTATCTCTTTTTTTGAAACTAACTCCTGAATTACAATTTTAATTTCGGTTGTGCTGAAATTCCTGCAGGCACCAAAAAAATCAAACATTTTCAAGCTTTCTTTGATTTGTTCACCTTTTAATATCTGCAGCAATGTCTTTTCAGAAATCTCCTCTTCGGCTTCAATAAGAGTGCTTCTAATAGCATCTGCTATATATTCTGAAGTAGAATCTGAAATGGTATTTATGGTGATGCAGTTATCACATTTACTGCAATTGTAGCTTTCAAGATTTTCACCAAAATAATTTAATATAAATTTAAACCTGCAATCCTGAGTAAAAACATATTCAACCATTTTATCAAGTTTGCGCTTGGAGTTTAGGTAGCTTTCATTCATAAATTTATAATTCAAAACCAATCTGTCGTCTGCCACACGTTCAGTTGTTAGTTTTACTGTTTCTTTTGGTATTGATGGTCTGAATGAAATGATACCTAAATTATCTAGAACGGTGAATGAATCTGTTAATTCATTTTCATGAACACCCAACATCCTGCTTAGATTTGTAATTGAAATTTTAACTGGCGAATGAAAAACGCTGCTACTGAATTCTCGAAGCAGCAACAAAACTATATTCTTTATTTCTTTGTTGGTTGTTGAAGTTACAAATTTCTTTAGCTTTTCTTTACCCATAATTACTTGAATGGTATCCTTCTTTTGGTAATCAGATATGCGAATTAAATAGCCTGCATTTTCCAAATATTTTAATGATGTGTTAAGTAAACCTTTATTCACTTTTGTCTTTGTGTAATTAGAAATATATTCTTGCTCCACCACTAGTTCATTTTTGGGTAAACTTCCAACAGCAATTCTGTTGTAATCGCAAACTGCTTTATAAATATTTTTTATAAAATCTTTGTTTGGATGAGATGTAGAAATAAAATAGTTCTGAATTATTAAATCTTTTTCATCATAAAAAAGATAACAAAAGGAATTTTCATCATCTCTGCCTGCACGCCCAATTTCTTGATAATAATTTTCAATAGTACCCGGAATGTTGTAATGAATAATAAGACGAATATCCTTTTTATCAATACCCATACCAAATGCATTTGTTGCTGCAATTATTTCATTTTCTCCATTTATAAATTCCTCCTGAATCCGTCTGCGTTCTGCGGATGGTAAACCAGCATGGTAGTACGAGCATGTGAATCCATTTAAAGTAAGATGTTCGGCCACTTCTTCACATTTTTTTCTCGATGAGGTATAAATTATAGCCGGTCCTTTAATTCTTCTTAAAAGTTCCAAACTTTTTTTATTTTTATTTTTTGTCACAACCACATTTAGATAAAGATTCTCTCGTTTAAAACCCCGCACAAATATTTTAGGTTCCTTCAACTCCAGTTGAGTTACAATATCTTCAACAACTTCCGGAGTTGCAGTTGCTGTAAAAGCAGCAATTTTTTTAATTGAAGCATGAGTGATGAATTCTTTTATTTTCAAATAACTTGGACGAAAATTGTGCCCCCACTCGCTTATGCAATGTGCTTCATCAATAAAAAGGTAGGTTGGGTTTAAATTTTTTATTCTATCTGCAAACTTTAAGCTCTCCAATTTTTCTGGCGCAAGGTAGAGGAGTTTAATTTGTCCGAAGGCTATTTTATTCAGCACTTCTTCTGATTCCTGAAAATTCATTGTGCTGTTAATAAAAGCAGCGATTTCTTTTTGTTGATTAAGGCTGTCAACCTGATCCTTCATTAAGGCTATTAAGGGAGAAATTATTATTGAAAAATTATCGGTGAGCAATCCAGGAATTTGATAGCAGATTGATTTCCCGGCACCGGTTGGCAAAATTGCGATTACGGACTTTTTGCTTAAAATGGATTCGATTATTTCTTCCTGCCCGGCTCGAAAGCTATCGTAATTGAAGTACTCTTTTAATATTTTAAGTGCACGAGTCAAAATGAAACACTAAATTTTTTGTTTTATATAGAATGCAAGTTTATCTTTGACGCAAAATATTAAAAATATTTCCAAGTTTACATTCCACTTTTATTGAAATTATCTAAATATTCCAAAAGCCCCAATAATAATTCAATTCTATGAAAGGACAACTAATGAAGAATTTATTATTCTCAATAGTACTTTTTATAACAACAAGTGCTGTTTATTCCCAAATTAACTATACTGATGTGCTCATTGAAAATTCAGTTTATTCGAACGCACCAAAGGAAATACAACAAACAAAACCTTTTATTCGTGATAGATGGTTTTTTGAACAAAGAGCTTATCCTTTCGAAACATTACCTGAAAATGGTTACGCAAATGCACTTAAACAAAGAGATTTATTAAGACAACAAAATTCTGATGTGATGCCAAATATTAATTGGGTAAGCCTAGGACCTACGCCGGGATACTATTTTAGCTACGGAAATATTTCATCGCGTGTGGTTACAGGTGCATATCATCCAACCGATCCAAATATACTTTACATTGGTCCGGCAAACGGCGGTGTTTGGAAATCTATAGACGGTGGAGTTAACTGGACACCCCTAACAGATTTTGAAGAATCATTATCTATGGGTTCTATTGCAATTGATGCGGCGAATCCAAATATAATTTATGCAGGAACAGGAGAAGCAACTTACAGCGGTGCTTCTTGGTACGGCAGAGGACTGCTTAAATCAACAGATGCCGGCGTCACTTGGGTTCATATTACAAATGGACTTCCCAATTCAACATACTTTTCAAGAATTAAAATCCGTCCGAATCACTCAAATGAAATACTGGCAGCTTTAGGAGGTGCAGGATTATACAGAAGTACGAATTCGGGTACAAGTTGGAGCCAATTAGTTGGTGGAAGATGCGATGATGTAGTCTTTTCACCAACAGGCGATACGGCTTTTGCAATTGGTTCTGGAACCGGTTTAAGAAGATCAATTAATGGAGGAGTATCTTTTTCTTCTTTTGGAAGCGGGATTACTTTAGGTACACGTAATCATTTTGATTTGTGCCTTACATCTCCAAACGTTATGTATGCTTCTGTTTACCAAAGCGGTCAAGTTCGTCTTTATAAATCAACTGATAACGGAACAAACTGGATACAGCTTACAACATCTTCAAATTTTCAAAGCTTAGATGGGCAAGCTTGGTACGATTTGTATATAAGAGTTAATCCCCGGAATCCAAATAACGCATACGTTGGTACAATTGATGTATTTCGCACGGTTGATGGAAACTCATTTACAAATATTACTAACGGATATTCCGGCGGTTACGTTCACGTCGATCAGCATTTTTTATTTTTCCATCCAACCGATCAAAATACTTTTATGGTTTGTAACGACGGGGGCATTTGGAAGACAACAAATAACGGAAACAGTTTTACAAATCTAAATCAGAATTTAACTCTAACACAGTTTTACAGAATTAAAGCGAGTCCTTTCGACCCAGGTAGAATATTAGGAGGTACGCAAGACAATGGTACACAGCAGACTTTCTCTACACTTAATTGGGCGGCAGCTTATGGAGGCGACGGTGGTGAAGTAGCATTTAATCATTTTGACTCCAATTTTATAATTGGAGAAACTCAAAACGGTGGTTTATTCAGAACCACAAATAGCGGCGGAAACTGGGGGCAGGCAACAAGTGGAATAAACACAAGCGAAAACGTTACTTGGGTTGCACCTATTATTGATCATCCAACTACCTCAGGAACTTTCTATGTTGCAAGGCAAAGAGTTTATAAATCAACTAATAATGGTGGATCGTGGACAGCGGTTTCAGGAAATGTAAATGGATCAAATGCTGTGCGTGAAATGGCAATTAGCAAAACCAATCCATCTATACTCTATGCTACTACCGGCTCACAAATATTTCTTTCAACCGATGGTGGTGCAACTTGGAATAATAAAACTTCTGGTTTACCCGGAAGGACTATCACATCAGTTTATGTTCATCCTTCCGATGAGAACATAGCTGTAATTACGTTTTCAGGTTTTGGTACGGATAAAGTCTACAAAACAACAAACCAGGGAACAAGCTGGTTTAGCATTTACGGCAATCTGCCCGATTCTCCTGTGAACGATGCTTTTATTTATACAGATGATGTGCTTAATCCAAACACATATTTTGTTGCAACAGATATTGGTGTTTTTCTAACACAGGATAACGGAGATAATTGGGTTGAATTACCCAATGGATTACCAAATACTGTAATCCTTCATTTAGATTATTCACCATCAAATCAGATGATGCGGGCTGGCACGCATGGCAGAGGTGTGTTTGAAGCCTTTATTGATTTAACCATTCCGGTTGAACTGTCTTCGTTTACCGCTGAGGTTGGGAGAAACTCTGTTACCTTAAATTGGGTAACTGCAACTGAAACAAATAATCAAGGATTTGAAATTGAAAGAAAGTTTAAAAATCAGGATTGGCAGACTTTAGGTTTTATTGAAGGAAATGGAACAACAACCGAACCGCAGTTATACAATTTTATTGATGATTTTTCATTGTTGCCGTATGAGGGAACTTTGCTTTACAGATTAAAACAAATTGATTATGATGGTTCTTTTGATTACTCGCAGCAAGTTGCAGTTGATGTTAATTTAATTCCGAATGAAATTTCAATCTCGCAGAACTATCCAAATCCATTTAATCCATCTACCACAATTGAATATTCTCTTCAGAATGAAAGCAGGGTAAAAATATTAATATATAATTCAATTGGTGAAGTGATAGAAGATTTGGTATCGGAAACTAGAAATGCAGGAACACATCAAGCTGTTTGGAACGCGGATAAATTTCCATCGGGTGTTTATTTCTATTCATTTGAAGTAACTGAGATTTATGGAAATTCGAGTTACCATGAAATGAAAAAGATTGTGTTAATGAAATAATTGCCATTCTAGAAAGGGATGCACCGTGCATCCCCTTTTAATTTCAATTTATCCAATCCATCATAAGAGATTGGCTACAGAATATGTAATTTTACCATTCAGAATTAATAAATTATTTTCCTTAAATGTATGCAATAGAAACAAACTCACTTTCAAAAATTTATTCCACTTCTTTCGGAAAGAAAAAGGTAAATGCTTTATCGGAAGTATCACTTAAAATTCCACCAGGTACTATCTTCGGATTGTTAGGACCGAATGGTGCGGGTAAAACTACTTTTGTAAAGCTTCTTTTGGGAATAACGTATCCAACTTTTGGCTCCGGACTTTTGCTTAATGAGCCAATTTCAAATTACAATATTAAAAGGAAGATTGGATATTTACCCGAAAATCACAGGTATCCTTCTTACCTAAAAGGAAGAGAAGTTTTAAAATTTTTCGGAAGACTTAGTGGAATGGCCGGAAAAGATTTGGAAATTAAAATTGACGAGCTCCTCGAAACGGTAGATTTATCCAAGTGGGGAAATTCTAAAGTAAAGACTTATTCTAAAGGAATGATGCAGCGGCTTGGGCTTGCACAATCACTAATTAACGATCCTGACCTGATCTTTCTCGATGAACCGACTGATGGAGTTGATCCGATTGGAAGAAAAGAAATACGTGATATTTTAATTGAACTTAAATCAAAATCAAAAACAATTCTGCTTAACAGTCATCTTCTTTCGGAAGTAGAAATGATTACGGATAGAGTTGGAATTTTGAACAAAGGAAAATTATTACGCGAAGGATCAGTAAAGGAATTGACTGAGAAAAAAGAGGAATATAATATTAGGTTAAGTGATAAAGATATTGATATAAATAAATTTATCAATCAAAATGTTACTTTAATCAAAAATAGCGACGGTTCACTTTCAGTTAAAGTAGATGATGTGAGAAGCCTGAATCTTCTCATAGACAGTTTTAGAAAGGACGGGATACTAATTCAGGAAATTGAACTTCAAAAAACTAGTCTGGAAGAAATGTTTATTACACTGATTAACGAAGCAGATAAGGAAAGCTTATGATTAAAAACATCTGGCTTATTACTTTATTTACCCTAAGAGAAGCGATGGCGCGGAAAGTGTTTTTGTTTTTTGCTGCCATTTCTGTTGTAGCGCTGCTTGGTTTAACTCTGGTTTTTAGCGTAATTGGAATGGATACTTTTGTAGATATCGCCAATCAAACGGGATCAAAAGGTGTCTTGCGTGAAGTTGTAACTTCAATTCAATTTATGATTATTAATCCATTAACCGGCTTGTGTTTGTTGCTTGCAATTTTTTCAAGTGCAAGCTTTGTCCCAAATATGATGGAAAAAGGCAACATAGATTTGCTGCTTTCTAAACCCATATCGAGAGATCAACTGCTGTTGGGAAAATTTTTCGGGGGCATTTTAGTTGTATTTGTTAACGTTTTATTTCTTGTTATTGGAACTTGGATAATTGTTTCTCTCAAATTTTCCTACTGGAATTTTTCATTTCTTTATGTAAGCATAACTGTAACATTTGCTTTTGCAGTTCTATACTCAATTATTGTTTTGCTGGGAATAGCAACGCGAGGTTCAATTCTCGGCATGATGATAGCTTATTTTATTTTCATTTTGCTAAGCCCGTTGTTGTATGCATACTTTACGGAGTTTAGGAGCATAGTAGAAAATGATACTTTAAAATCTTTTCTGGATGGGCTGTACTATATTGTTCCTAAAACCAGTGAACTTACCGGAATTATAACCTTAAATCTTGCTGCTGGAAAAGGTGTTACCGAATATCAGCCTATTATTACTTCATTAATATTTTTAATTTTGATAATCAGTTTTTCAATATACTTGTTTAGAAAAAAGGACTTTTAAAGGATAAAAATGCAGGAAGAAAAATTAAAACTTGAAGATTTGATAGGTCCTTCTTCATCTCCAGAACAACGCGATGATATTAATAATGTTGCAATTATAGGTGCGGGTGTTATGGGCAGAGGGATTGGGCAGACAATTTCGTCCAACGGGATGGAAGTTCTTATCATTGAAAAAAACGAACATGAACTGAACTCTGCAAAAGACAGACTCTCGGAATCTATTGACAGAGAAATAAAACGATGGGCAATGACGAACTCAGATAAGAAAGCAATACTTGGACGAATAACCTGGGAAACAAATTTCGATAACGTAGATGATTGCGAACTGATTATAGAAGCAGTTGCAGAAGATTTTGATTTGAAAGTAGATATTTTTTCAAAGCTCGATAAAAAAGCAAAGAAAGAATGTATATTTGTTTCAAATGCATCAACTCTTAGCTTAACAAAAATATCTGAAACGACAAGCCGACCTGATAAAATGATAGGATTACACTTTTTACATCCTGTACCCAAAATTCCGGTAGTAGAAGTTGTAAAGTGCTTACACACATCAAACGAAACAATTAATAAAGTAAAAGCATTTGTTTCGAACATCGGCAAAACCCCTGTTGAGGTTTACGAGTACCCCGGCTTTGTTACAACAAGGGCAATAGTTCCACTCTTAAATGAAGCAATGCATATTTTGTTGGAAGGCGTAGCAACTGCTAAAGATATCGATACTGCAATGAAGCTTGGATACAATTTCCAAATGGGTCCGCTGGAAATGGCGGATAGTATGGGACTGGATGAAGTTCTTGCCTGGATGGAAACACTATGGAAAACTCTTGGAGAACCACGCTACAGAGCGTGCCCAATTTTACGTAAACTTGTTCGTGAACGAAAGCTCGGTAAAAAAAGTGGTGAAGGTTTTTACAAGTATGATGAGCATGGAAACATAATTAAATAATTTTTAACAGATCGAAATGAAAAAATAAAATGAAAGTTCTTGTTCTTAACTGCGGTAGTTCATCAATTAAATATCAATTTATAGATACTGAAACAAAAACTGCACTTGCAAAGGGAATGGTTGAGCGTATTGGAATGACCGGTGCTGTTCTTTCTCATACACGTTATGATGGTGATAGAATTAAAATTGTGGGTGAAATTCTCGATCATAAAATGGCAGTTGAATACGTTTTAGGTGTTATGCTTAGCAAAAATCATGGGGTAATTGATGATAAGGAAGATATTGAAGCAGTTGGGCATAGAGTTGTGCATGGCGGTGAAACTTTCTCAGGTTCGGTTTTAATAACGGATGATGTTGTAAAAGTATTAGATGCGACTGGAAAAGATGTTATTCTTGTGGGTCTAAAGTTGAAAAGGTTTTTGAAGGACGAGGTGTATTGGAAGCTGCGAGTATGGGCGTCGAACTGGAAGAAGGTGATTTGGGTTTCAGGTGTAATATACTCACCATTGAAGATGAAAAAATCAAGAACCATTCTGCAGGACACATCACCACGGAGGAGGCTGCTGAACTGATC
>CBDUAV010000038.1:0-23028 GCA_965365225.1 uncultured Ignavibacteria bacterium
CTGCTAATAGTGTATGGATCGTTTGGGTTTGAGTTATAGCGAATAAAACCGTCATTATTCGGGTTAAATAAATTTAAACCGTTCCACCGTGAGCCAACCCATATTCTATTTTTACTGTCTTCGAACACAAAAGAAAGATAGTTGTTGGTTAGAGTGTTGGGATTATTGGGATCATTTATATAGCTTTTCCAGGAATCTTGTTTAGGATTATATTTAGATAACCCACCAGCAGTTGCAATCCACACATTTCCAGAATGATCTTCTATTATTTCATGGATCTGATTATTGATTATACTATTTGGATTTTCAGATTCGTTCATAAACCTTTCGAAGGTTTCCGTTTTCTTGTTAAATCTATTTAAACCGACGGTGGTACCAATCCACAAATTTCCTTCGCTGTCTTCTACAATGGCATTAACAGCATTATTACTTAAGCTATTTAAGTTCTCAGGATCATATCGATAATGAATAAAGGTTTCAGTCACTCTATCAAATTTTTCTAAGCCTTCTCCTATAGTTCCTAACCAGAGTGTATTATCGTTATCCTCATACATAATATATACACCATCAGTGATTAGACTATGTGGATCGTTTTCATCTGGGAGGTAATTATTGAAAGTTTCTGTTTTACGATCAAATTTTATTAATCCATCGGACCAGGTACCAATCCAAAGATCTCCAAGATGGTCTTCAATGACAGATATCGGATCTCTTGTACTTAAGCTGTGAGGATTATTCGGTTCGGGTGCATATATCTTAAAATCATATCCATCATATTTAACGAGCCCGTTTTGAGTAGTAAACCAGATAAAACCAAGATGATCTTGAATGATGTATTTTACATGATTATTGGGGAGTCCATCAGCGACAGATAAGTGTTCAAAAATAAACTCATAATTTTGTGTTAAGCTATTGTTTGACAGAAGAAGAGTAAAAATAAGAAACAAAAGATATTTTCGGATGCTTGATTGATCCACTAATCTTAGCTCTAATGAATTGGAAGCTTGATTATATTTTCAAACTTCCAAATTATTTAAGATAGTTGCAAGAAAAAGTAATCTGGATGGAAAGACTTTGAAAGACGTATATCTATTTTGTTAAACAAAGATAATTAAACCCACTATGTTAATCAGCAGGATTGGAGAATAGAATGGCTTTGTTTTTGCCTAAATAAATAGATGATGAAAAGAGACAACCCAAATAAATAATCCCAGTCCAAAATTTGTATGATTAACAAGATTAGTTTTCATAATTCTTAGTCTATTCGGAGATTTGGAAGCCAAAAAGCCTAAACCAATGCTTGGAAGCAGCCAAAGCCACGGTAATAGAACTGTTGTAATTCCAAATATCAGTGGCACCAAAATTTGATTGCGAATTGTTGGTACTTTGAATTCCATAATAAGATAGATTCCTGCTAGAACTATTCCGATTAAATAATGAGAAAAAATACACCAAAACTTTTCATTACTTAATGCCGGAGTTTTGTGAATATCATTATGTATAAATTTTCCCCTGAACATATAAAGGAACCAACGTCCAACAGCCTCAGGCTCAATGAAGGAGTGAATAAGCTTTCTTTTAACAAGAAAACCACCTATTAAATCCATACAATAAGTTGCGAAAGTGCCCATCAGAATCATTTCTATGGTAATCATCATTCTTTCTACTATCAATTAAGGATTGTAAATATATAGACCATCTTATACGAATGGAAAAACGTTCTTTGGAAACCCCCATAAACCGGAGCGCGGTAGAAAATCGATTGTATTAAATAGAACCGAAAGTAGAATCAATAATCCTAAGTAAACAAAAAATATGATTGCAATTTCTTTTACGCTTTCTGGCTGCTCTTTTTTGAATAATAACTTTACAGGCAATATAATTATTTTGGAAATGAATTTTGGAATCGGAAAGAGGAAAGGAGCTTGCTGCTTGTATGCTTCATATTCATCGGGATATTTTTGCTTCATCTTTGTTTCTTCCAGAAGTGCAACGCATATAATTACCAGTGAACTTATCAGCCATGGAAGACTGCTTGGCATTTCATAAGTTAATTTAAAATGAATTAAAGATGAATTATGAATCAAGTATATTAATAAACCGTAACTCCATATAATCCATCCCAAATATTGCGGATGTCTCGAAAAACGGTAAATCCAAAAAGTTGCAACACCTTTTTTATTAAACCTTATAAACATCCACGCCTGGGTGCCCATAATGAAAATTAAAATTCCACTCCCCATTATTATGTAGGGGATAACTGTAGATATATCAATTTTCAATAAAGCAGGCAGGTAAACAATAATCATGTATGGCAAATAGGCTATATCTCCGAGTCTTAAAATATCGTATGAAATATCTAGTATCGGCATCCATACAATTCGCATAGCTCCTAATCCAGCAAGGAAAAACATATTAAATGAAAAATGACCAAACACTGGAAGAAAGATTGCAATTGCACCTGCGGATACAAGTCCGCTTTTTTTATTTATAAATCCTACGACTATCAACAAGACTATTATTGCAAGACAAGAGTATCCAATAAATCTTACGTAATAGGAATCGATAAAAGATGTTGTTTTAGTTCTATGAATTTCATGACTTGAATCATAGCCCGGGAAATCAATAATATTATGTAAAAATGTATTTAATAAAGAGGGTAATTCAACTGAAGCATATGTCAAGGCAATTGCAAAAACTATTGCAAGAAGAGTTAATGATAAACTAGTTTTTAATGAAGCATTTTCTAATTGCATTTAACCACAAGAAAATAATAATATTTAATCAATCAAAAGAAGCACTCCAAAAATTTAAATACACATTTACAATACAACAATTTAAATGATGAATACAGTCTAATAATTTTTAAGCGGTAGAATGAGTACGTTAAATTTATTTCTCAGTTGGAAGTTTAAGAGATTTAGATTTGTTTTTTCCGCCTGTTAACGTTTGCATATTCTGCGGTATGTGTCCAAGATCATTAAACGAAACTAATTTCATTGAAGAATCGGGCTTTATATTAACTATTGTCAAACTGCAATTGCCAATTGTCATCTGAAGCCAGGCCATAGTATCAACATTCAGTACTTTTGTTACAAAATACCGGATTACATTTCCGTGGCATACAATGATATCGTGTTTATCACCTTCACCGGGCGATGGGATAAAAAATTCTTTAAATGCTGTCTCCAGATTTTTAACACACTCATTTAAATCAGTCTCGTATTCATCAGCCATTATATCTTCACGCCATGTTGGTGGCGTGCACTCACGGATTAGTTTCGATTGCTTCAACTCTAACCAGGGAAAATCTTCGTTAATTAACATGGCGGTTTGTCTCGCACGTGTCATCGTGCTGCTTGTGAGGGAATTAAATTCAACTCCCATTGATTTAAGTCTTGAGGAAAGCAATCTTGTCTGTGCAATACCGAGCGGTACCAATTCTTTTCCCACATCAGGATCTCTTTCATCTTCCGAATTATACTCTCCATGGCGGATTAAATAAATTGTCCGAAATCCAGATTGTTCCTGTGCTTTAATTTCCATTAGAGAAAAAATTAACAACAGCGCGATAAATATTTTTATAGTTAAGAGTTTCATTTTACTTTTTTCTTATTGACAAAATGTTTTCCAACCCCGATTGAAAGGAATACAAACCAAACAATGTAAAAAATCCACCAGTTTTCCATTTGTTCATTCAAGGCAATTATTATTATTATCTGCAGTAAAAACGTTACAGCTATACCTACAAAACCAATCGTTAAAAACGGATTATTATTCATTCAACATACAGTCAATTTAGTTTATACTTTATCCACCAATAATATTTTCCAAAATGTATTTTTATTTCTGAAGAATACATTCTAAAAATAGTATTTAATTCCTCTTCATTATAATAATTTTTTATTACTTGATAGGATGCTCCATCTTTTAGCATTCTGTTTTTATAAGTGTTTTCATCATTTGCTTTTTTAATTAACTCTCCACCAAACTCTGTATTGTAAATATTGTCTGCCATAATTATTGTTGAATTGGGTTTAAGTTTTTTATGAAAAGTGTTTAAGAAGGAATTTATTTGATTTTTAGGAATGTGCGAAAACCAGAAATTTGCAAACCCGGCATTATAATTTCTATTTACATTTTCAAGTAAAAATGCATCCTCAGTAATAAAATTTGCACCGGTGTTTTTTGCTTTAGCTAATTCAAGCATTTCAACAGAATAATCTACCGCAGTAAGATTATCTACAGATTGTGCTACTGCTTTAGTCCAGTATCCTGTGCCACAGGCGACTTCCAAAACTGATTTATTTCTAAAAGAGTTACGAAGCAGGTTTTTAATTCTGGCAAGTTCGCTTTGCATTACAGGATTATTGCGATGATAAATTTGTTCGTATTCTTTTGCACGTTTGTTGTAATATTCGTTTATGCTGTTCATAATTGGAGGTAATGAGTAAGTAGCTTGCCAAGTAATAATAAGCTTATTACAAAAATAGTCCGATATCCAATTAAAAATCAAAGTTTATTATCCCGGAATCATTGAAATGGAACGAAATGATTCTCTATCTTTGTTTACTTCATAAATAATTACACTAATCAAATTATTTTTAAAAATATAGGATTTAATGTCTAGAATCTTAGTTTTATTTGCACACCCTGCGCTCGAAAAATCGAGGGTGAACAAAAGTTTAATAAAAGAAATTGAAAATATTGAAAATGTTACTTTTCATGATCTCTATGAAGAATATCCGGATTTTTATATAGATATTAAAAAGGAACAAAAGCTTTTGACGGGAAATGATATAATTATTTTTCATCACCCTTTGTATTGGTACAGTATACCTGCATTACTTAAGCAGTGGGAAGATCTTGTGCTGGAACATAACTGGGCTTATGGCTCAAAAGGAAATGCTCTGGTAGGAAAAAAACTTATACAGGTTATTACAACTGGTGGAACTTCTCAAGCATATAAAAAGAACAGCTTTAATAGATTTACAATTCGTGAGTTCCTGATTCCCATTGAACAAACCGCAGTGCTCTGCGGAATGATTTACCTGCCACCTTATCTAATACAGGGAACGCATAAACTAACAGGAAACGAGATTGAAACCTATGCTGCAGAATATCATAAATTTATATTAAATCTAGGTCAAGAGAAGATAGATTTAAATGATTTGCTTAAATATGAAACCTCAAACGATTTTCTTGAGAAATTAATTACCAATAAAAATGCATAACGATTCCTTTTTCTTTCAGGCACTTGTTTATTTAACTGCTGCTGTTGTTTCCGTTCCAATTGCAAAAAGGATAGGACTTGGTTCTGTCCTTGGTTATTTAATTGCCGGGGTGATAATCGGGCCATTGATACTTGGATTGGTCGGTGAAGAAGGACAGGACATTATGCATTTTGCAGAGTTCGGTGTAGTAATGATGCTGTTTGTCATTGGTTTAGAGCTTGAACCTTCTCTTCTATGGAAAATGCGAACATCTATTCTTGGATTAGGTGGTATGCAGGTTTTAGTAACATCAGTTATCATTGCAGTAATTGCCGTCATTATCGGTGTGCAATGGCAAGGAGCAGTTGCATTGGGTTTAACTTTATCTCTCTCATCTACGGCGATTGTGCTTCAGACAATGAATGAAAAGGGATTAATGAAAACTGATGCCGGGCAAAGTTCATTTTCTGTTTTGCTTTTTCAGGATATTGCGGTTATTCCAATGCTGGCCATGTTTCCATTGCTGGCGACACAAACCATTTCCTCTACAGATGACCATACTACAATAGTTGGATCATTACCGGGATGGGCGCAGACTTTAGCTGTGCTCGCAGCTGTTGCAATAATTGTAGTTGGTGGAAAATATTTAATGAGACCCGTATTTCGTTTCATTGCCCAAACAAGATTACTTGAGATATTTACAGCAGCCGCATTGTTACTGGTTATTGCAATTGCGGTTTTAATGACACAGGTAGGTTTAAGCCCTGCACTTGGAACTTTTCTGGCTGGAGTAGTTCTTGCAAACAGCGAATACAGGCATGAGCTAATTAGTGATATTGAACCCTTTAAAGGATTGTTGCTGGGGTTATTTTTTATTTCAGTTGGTGCTTCAATTAATTTTAACTTAATTCTTGATAATCCTTTGCTTGTTCTTGGTTTAGTTCTTGCTTTAATGACATTAAAATCACTAATACTTTTTTCACTCGGTAAATTTTTCAAAATAAACACAGATCAGAACTTAATCTTTTCCATTTCGCTTTCACAGGCAGGTGAGTTTGCATTTGTGCTATTTTCATTTGCAGCACAAAGCATGATAATTGAAGCAAACATAATTAATATTATGATTGCAGTTGTCGCTTTATCTATGGCTATGACACCAATTGTAATCATAATAAACGAAAAACTGATTCTTCCGCATTTTGGGACAAAAGAAAAGGAAGAAAAAGAAGCCGATACAATTGATGAAGAAAATCCTGTTATTGTTGCAGGTTTTGATAAGTTCGGTAATGTAGTAGGAAGATTATTAAAGGCAAATGGAATAGGAACAACTGTACTGGATTTTAATTCAGATAGGGTTGAAGTTTTAAGAAAGCTAGGCATAAAAGTATATTACGGAGACGCTTCACGTCACGAGCTATTGCACGCTGCTGGTGCGGAAAAAGCTAAACTTATAATTATTGCATTCAGTAATGCGGAAAAAAATCTTGCACTTGTAGAGACAGTGAAAAAGCATTTTCCTCATTTAAAGATTTTAGTACGTGCATTGGACCGACCCGATGCATATGAGTTATTGAGTGCAGAAGTGAAGGATGTCTATAGAGAAACGATAGACGTTTCCTTAAGGATGGGAATTGATGCAATGCGCTACCTCGGAGTGAGAGCGCATCACGCACACCGTGCAGCAAAAACATTTCTTAAACATGACGAAAGAGCATTACGGAATCTTGCGGAAATGCGTGGTGATAAAAAGCAGTATTTGTCTGCTGCCAAACAATATATTGCTGAATTAGAAGAAATAATACAATCAGATAGTACAGATCCGGAACTTGAAAGGGACGCCGGCTGGGATATAGATTCACTGAAAGAAGAGGTAAATAAAGGAGAATTCAAAATCCCGGGGAAATCTTAATTAGATTATCCTTTTTCTTCAAAAAAATATAACCACCTTTTTCTGCTCCCCAAACTTGCTTATCATTTTCATCGAATCCTCTGTCCCAGCTGATTAATCTATCATCTTTAATTAAAACTTCTGAAGTTGCGTAACGTGCACCGCGTAATTCACTGTTACAATTTTTATCAACCGTACTGCCCTCAAAATATCCCTCATCAGCTCTATATAGTATAACTTTGCAGCCCTCACGCAAAACAAGCGAATCAGGTACAAGCTTTAATAAGGGAATATTCTTTTTATAATCGCCGGCAAATCTTATTGGATTAGGAATAGTATAAACAATACTTTCAATTCTACCATCGTTTCTTTTATTTAATTGATAAACTCTTTGCCTGTAAGGTTTATCTTTATACTCCGCCACTGCTTGTTCAACGTAAATCCACGGTCCATCTGTTCTATCTTTCCAGATTTGCACCATCTCTAACTCAATGTTAAAATAATTTGTATCCAAATTTGCTTGCTCTTCGCTTGAAAAAGATCCTGTCATCCATTTGACTAATAGATCAAGATCACTTTGAGGATAGGATATTGCAGTAATTAATACTGAAAAAAGGAATGTAAATAAAGATCTCATAGTCACATTAAGATTTATAAGATAAGAAATGTTTAATCAGTTTCCAGATTCAAATTACCATCAACATACTTCAGGTTGAATTTAAACGAATCAATCCTCCAATCATCTTCGTTTTTAATGAGATGAAAGTTATAACTGCCAACAAATGTTCTTGTATTCTCTCCGGAAGTAGTCTTTTTAAAATGCGATGCAGTTCCGTAACAAAATGCCACAGCCTTTCCATCGCTAACATCAATTTTCAGATTTCCTGTTTGATGATGAACTGCGTCAATGTTTTTAAGGCCATTATCCCACATATCAGTTATTTGTCTGGGAGTAAGAAGAACAGTGTTTTCAGCTCCCATTGATGTCATATCGAAATGAACTTTTTCAGCGAAACATTTTTCAATATTTGTCCAGTCACGGTTATCCGTAAAGATGAAAAGGTTATTTATAACCTCTGCAATCTTATCTTTTGCAAAAAGAATTTTTGGAATATTTTCCATAATACCACTGATTTTTTACAAAATTAATCAAAGATAGGAAATTTAAATTCTGAAGAGTAATTTAGCCTACCTGAGCTTATTATGCCACTTACTTTCAAAAGTAAATTCGTCTAGAGATTTTCTGTTTCTTTCAGCCGTCTCCGATTTAATGAACTCTTCAGGCAAATCATCTTTGTTTCCATAATATCCTACAGCAATGGCGGTAACTGGTTCGTAATCATCGGGAATATTGAAAAGTTCTTTTGCTTTGTCAGTATTAAAACCGGCCATTTGATGTATATACAATCCCATCGAGTTTGCTTGCATTGTCAGATTACTGACTGCAGCACCAACATCATGCAGTGCATGTTTATTGATTTTTCCACTTTGTTCAAATTTAATTTTTGCAACACTTAAAATAATAAGTGGCGCTGTCTTAGCCCAGAGTTGATTTTTGGGACTGATAATATCGATGATGTTTTTATACGCTTCCTGATTTTCTTTTTTAAAAAGGATAAAGTTCCAGGGCTGTTCGTTAAAGCAAGAAGGTGCCCATCGGGCAGCTTCAATTAAAGACATTATTTTTTCCTCTTCAATTGGACTACTTGAGAAGGCCCTTGGACTCCATCGATTTTTTATTAAATCAATTACAGGATATTCTACAGACGCCACTTTTTGATCAATTATTTTTTCTACCATTTTTAACCTCAACTTATAGGTATTTCAATTAATAAGACCTGTGAATCTTTGTTTGCCACTATAGATATTTCCTCGGTTTCCCATATCCCAATCCCATCTCTCTCAGATAAGGTTTCATCTGCAACTGAAACATTACCTTCAATTAAAAATATGTATACACCATTTACTTTTTTCTTAAATTTATAGTTGATACGGTTATTCCTATCAATATTAGACATGGAAAGATATGCATCTTGGTTCAACCATAAGTTTCCATTACTCTTATCGGGTGTAACAATAGTTTGTAACTGATTCTTTCTTCCTTCGGGATTAAAAGTTTTCTGATCGTATCTTGGTTTGTGGCCTTTCTTATCCGGCAAAATCCACAACTGCAGAAAATTTGATTCCTCATCCTTAGAATAATTAAATTCTGAATGGAGAATCCCGGTGCCAGCTGACATTACCTGTACCTCATTCGGATAGATTACACCCTCCGAACCAGTGTTGTCCCGATGAGCCAACCCGCCCTTTAAAGGAATTGAAACTATTTCCATATCATTGTGTGGATGTGTTCCAAAACCCTGTCCTGGTGCAACTATATCATCATTCAAAACCCTTAACATCCCGAAGTTCATACGCTCCGGATTGTGGTATTGACTAAAACTAAAAGAATGATTGGTTTTCAACCAGCCATAATCAAAATAACCCCTTGAATCAGCTTTATGAACTATCTTTTTCATGTTTATCCTTTCATTAAACAAATTTGCTTTTTAATTATTAACAACCAAAATGAAATTTAAGTTTTCTAATTGGATGAGAATCTGTATAAATAGTACCTTATATTAGATTAAATTGTGCTTTGTATCACCGACTGATGGGATTCATCTCGGATAGTTATTAGAAAATCGACTTTTGTAAATCTTTTTGTTTTACTATATATTTAGTAATATATAATATATACATAGTATATACTAATAAAAGAAAGTATCAGTATATTGGCTAAAAAAACAAATATAATAGAGAGAGAAAAGAACAATCACGAATTACTTCCATTCGAAATTATTGGAGGCAAATGGAAAATGCCGATAGTCTGGAGCTTAAGTGCAAAGTCTATGAGATATGGTGAGCTAAAGAAAACATTCCCAAAAGTAACTCACAAAATGCTTACGCAGCAACTACGAGAACTAGAGAAAGATGAACTAATAACCAGGAAAGTTTACTCACAGATTCCTCCTAAGGTTGAATACAGTCTGACTCTACTTGGCAAGTCCGTTCTGCCGGTAATTGAAATATTAATTGATTGGGGAAATGAATACAGAAGAGTTTTTGAGTGAGGTTTTTTTAACTTTTTAATCGATTATTGAACCATTATTTTTTTTACCCGTCTATAATCTTGCAACAGGTTTTTTTAGGTAAGATGTATTGGTTATTTTTCCATCCGCAAATAAAAAAAAGGAGATAATTGAGTGAGTTCCTACAGAGAACAGAAAAAATTGCTGGACACGTTAAAAAAATATGAAAGAAATTTTACTCGACAGGAACTTGATGCTTATAAAATGTTTCTTAAAAGGCAAAAAGATGATGAGGATTTTGATTCTGTTTCAATGAAGCGGTTGAAGGAATTGCATGATAAATATTATAAACCTGTTGATCGTTCAAAATATGATGCTTTTTTTAAGAAAAATACTGATGAAAAAACCTAATTCATGAGTAAATTTCTTGCTTACATTTCAAAGTTAATTAAATTTTATAATTCAGAGGATTAAATGGATCTTAAAACCTTACACAGAGTATATGCGGCAGGAGTTTTTATAGTTTCACTGCTTGTTTATTGGATGACTGTGCAGCCTTCGGTTTCTTTTTGGGATTGCGGAGAGTTTATTGCCGCAAGTTATTACATGCAGGTACCACATCCGCCTGGCACCCCCTTTTTCCTTATCCTCGGAAATATCTTTGCCAAAATTCCTTTCTTTGAAAATGTTGGCTTTAAAATAAACCTTATTTCAGTTTTTTCAAGTGCTCTTAGTGTTTTCTTGCTGTACTTAGTTGCAGTAAAACTTATTAATCATTACAAGGGCAAAAAACCTGCTAATATGTTGGATGCAGTTGTAACTTACACTGCAGCAGCTATTGGTGCTTTTTCGCTTTGCTTCAGTGATACCTTTTGGTTTAATGGCGTCGAGGCTGAAGTATATGCGTTTAGTACTTTTTTGGTAGCTGCAATTACGTATCTAATATTAAGATGGATGGAAAGAGCGGATAAGCCGGACAGCGAAAAATATATTTTAGGTATTGCGTATTTAGTTGGTTTATCAACCGGTGTGCATCTTATGAGTGTATTAGCTGTAGTGCCTGTTGTGATGATTATCTTCTTTAGAAAATATATGGAAGATGAAGAAACACTTAAAAAGACCGCATTTATATTTCTAATTCACGCAGGTGTCATTCTTTTATTAGCTGTCATTTGGTGGGCTGGTGAAGCTACAGCCATGCCTCCAAGTGGTGAAGAATATCAGGAGTTCGATACAAAATTTAAGTTGATGGTTTTAGGTATAAGTGCAATAATTATGGGAATTTATTGGAAGAAAATTTTCACCAAAAATTCATTCTATATGCCAATAATTATCGGTGGTATTGCACTTTTTGCAACCTATCCGGGAATTGTAAAAGTTTTGCCTTCTATAATGACCGCAATAGGAAAAGAAAATATTGTTGTAGAAATATTCCTATTTGTTTTGATACTTGCTATACTGGCATACGCTGTTCATTATTCAGTAAAAACTAAAAAACCAACTTTGCATATGGTTTTTATGTCTGCAATTTTTATTCTGATTGGATTCACAACTTTTTCGCTGGTAATAATCCGTGCAAACCAGAATCCGCCTATGAATGAAAATGAACCCACGACTTTTCCTGCACTTGAAAAATACCTTAACAGGGAACAGTACGGCGATTTCCCAACATTTAAAAGAAGATTTTCATCCGAACCTCATCAGGCGGGCATTTACTCAAACTATAACAGTGATTTGGATTTCTTTTATTCTTATCAGATGAATCATATGATGACAAGATACTGGCTTTGGAATTATGCGGGCCGAGAAGGCTGGGCTCAGGATGATGGTGCTAATATTGCACCATTCAATTCTATTGGAAATATTATCGGGAGGGTTATTGCAGTTAACTTCGAAGGCAATGTTGCTTATTCACTATTTGGAATTCCTTTTCTCCTTGGTCTGTTTGGCATCTATCATCACTTTAGGCGAGATTGGAAGATGGCAGCAGTATTTATGATAATGTTTATACTTTTAGGATACCTTACTGCCTTTTATCAAAACCAGCAGCAGCCTCAGCCGCGCGAAAGAGATTACTTTTATGTGGGTGCTTTCTTTGTTTTTTCTATCTGGATTGCAATAGGTGCCCGCGGACTAATTGATCTTGCACAGGAAAAAATTAAAAGTAGTTCAATAAAAAATGCTTCCATAGTTGGAATACTGATTTTTACAATCATACTTGTTCCTGTAAGAATGCTGCAGGCAAATTATTTTACTCATGATCGTTCTAAAAACTGGGTGCCATGGGATTATTCTTATAACATTCTACAGAGTGCCGCAACCAATGCAATTCTTTTTACAAATGGAGATAACGATACATTCCCTCTCTGGTATCTGCAGGATGTTGAAGGAGTTAGAAGAGATGTGAAAGTTGTTAATCTAAGTCTTGTTAACACAGATTGGTACATCAGGCAATTAAAAAATAACGATCCCTATGGTGTTGGAACTGTAAAAATAAGAATGAGCGAAACACAAATTAATCAATTAAGACCAGTTCAATGGGAACCAACAGATATAACCATTGGTGTGCCTCAACCGAACGAAAATTTGTCCATTGAAGATATTTATGATGAATATGCTATTGCAGATTCTACTGTAATGAAGAACGGAAAATTGACCTGGAAAATGCCCAACTCACTAACATTTGGTGATATCAAAGCTATTCGGGTTCAGGACATAATGGTTCGCGAAATTGTTGAAGCAAATAACTGGAAGCGCCCGATTTACTTTGCCGTTACCTGTTCCGATGATAGTAAAGTTGGTTTGCAGGATTATCTTAAAATGGAAGGAATGGCTTTCAGGCTTGTTCCTGAAAAGAGAACTCCGGGCAGAGAGTTTGTTAATGAAGAAGTTTTAAAGAAACAGATTGCTGGAAGCACAGAACCCAGCAAAACTTATAAACCAGGTTTCCGTTATACAGGCTTGAACGATCCGTCAATTTTCTTTGATGATAACCACATTAGAATGATACAAAATTATAGGAATGGTTTTATGAGGCTTGCAGTTCATTTTAGAACAGAAGGGAATGATGCTGCAGTAATTAATACATTAAATCAAATGAATGAAAAACTTCCGCCATCAATTTTAAGAATTGATAACGGATTGCTCTTTGAAGTTGCCAACCTTTACTTTATTTCAGGTGCTGAAGAAAAGTACAAAGAAATTATTGTTGATGTTGAAAGGAGAGCATTGGAAGATCTTGAAAGAAATCCTTCGGATGTTAGCTCTTATTATAACCCATACAGAATTTTAATTGATACTTACGAAAATTTAAAGGAGTACGATAAACTTTTGGGAATTTGGGAAAAATTGGAAATAATGTTCCCTAACGATCCGACCGTAAAAGCTAACATACAAAGATACAGGCAAATGCTAACTCAGCCAGATACCTTAAGTCCCTGATAAATTAACTGTAAATAACAAATTTAAACAGTCCGGCAAATGCCGGACTTATTTTTTTACTATATTTTTAATATGAAAATATTAGTAATTGCTTTATCCGGAATTGGCGATGCACTTATGTTTACGCCTGCCATCGAGCTGCTGAAAAAATATTCTCCTGATTCAGAAATTGATGCATTAGTAATGATTAAGGGATCAGAAGAAATTTATTCTTTGAATCCTAATCTGAATAACATCATTTATTTTGATTTTGTTAATGAGGGCGTCGTTAATTCATTAAAATTTATAAATCGATTGAGAAATACGTACGATGCGTCAATAAGCGTATATCCTTCCAACAGGAAAGAGTACAACATTATTAATTTTTTAATAGGAGCGAGGAAAAGAATAGGAGTAAAGTATTTAAGAAAGAATATATTTAATCTTGGTTTCCTTAATCATGTTCTGGTTGAAGAAGATGACAGAGTTCACAACGTAAAAACAAATATTAAGCTCTGCAAGGCTATAATAAAAAAGGAGTTCAATGAAGAACCGGGATTAAGCTATCAGTTAAAAGGAGACGATTTACAGTTTGCAAAAGAATTTTTGCAAGAGCACTTTATAAATGAACAGGATTTGATAGTAGGTTTTCACGCAGGATGCTCAACATTAAAAAATCATATTAAAAGGAGGTGGGAACCGGAAAAGTTTGCTGAGCTGGCCAAACGGTTGATTGAAGGGCATTCTGCAAAAATTTTACTCTTCGGCGGAACAGACGAAAAGGAGCTTAAAACCGAGATATTTAGGCTGATAAATTCAGAGAACGTATTTATTATTGAGACTGAAAGCCTGAACCAAAGTTCTGCTATTATGAAACGATGTAATGTTTTTGTTACAAACGATTCAAGCCAGATGCATATTGCCTCAGCTTTGCAATTAAAGGTTGTTGCATTAATAGGTCCCACAAACTATCATTACATTCATCCATGGAAAACTGAGCATAAAATAGTTAGCTTAAATCTGGATTGCGCACCCTGCTTCTTCTACTCACCCCGCCCTTTAATCTGTAACAGGGATGATGTAAAATATAAATGCATTAAAGAACTAAATGTAGAGATGGTTTATAATTCAGTCGCAGAATTTATTTAACGAATTTTTTTCTACCAATTGCCAAAGAGCAGTATAAGATTTAAGTTGAGCATATAATTTTCAGAGCATTATAAATGAGCGACGAAAAAAGAACCTACAATATTTTTATTGTTTCAGATGGTTCTGGTAGAACTGCTGAGCAGGCATTAAGTGCAGCATTAATTCAGTTCAGTGATGTAAAAGTAAAACTTATTAAAAGGGCAAAAGTCCGAACCGAACAAAATGTAAGACAGGTGGTTCGTGAAGTTGGAGAAACAGGTGGATTTATTGTTCACACACTTGTTACAGATAAGTTAAGAGAAGTAATGCTTCGCTACGGGAGAGAACACAACGTTGATACAATAGATTTAATGGGAGGATTGCTTGGCAGGCTTTCGCAGGAGTTTGCAGTCTCACCTGCTGAAAAACCCGGCCTCTTCGGACAAATAAACAAATCTTATTTCCGAAGAATTGAAACGATGGAATTTGCTTTTCATCACGATGATGGGCAGCGTGCAAACGAGTTGAAAAAAGCAGAAATTGTTCTGCTTGGCGTATCGAGAACATTTAAAACACCTTTAAGCATTTATCTTGCTTTTAAAGAATGGTTCGTTGGAAACGTTCCTATCGTTATAGGAAATGAATTACCGCCTATTGTCTACAAGCTTACGCCTTCCAAAGTTTTTTGCCTCGATACAAATGCAAGGGCACTTGCGGAATTACGCAGAACACGCCAGCACTATCTTGGCGGCGCGGTTGAAGACTATGATGATATTGAATCAGTCAGAGTGGAACTAATGTATGCCAGAAAAATTTTCAGTAAAAATCCAAAATGGGCTGTTATAAATGTTACAAATAAACCGATTGAAGAAATTGCTTCGGAAATTTTAGCTATAAAAGGAAAGAAAGTTAAAAAAATAAAAATTTAACATCGTCTAACAATTGAGCTTATAATTGGAGAGTTGAAAAATGAATTCTAAAAAATTAGTTGAAGAATTTCTAAGTCTAGATAAAATTGCAGTTGTTGGAGTATCACGAAAAAGAAACAAATTTGGAAATGTTATTTACCGCGAGCTTAAAAAAAAGGGATACCAGGTTTATCCGATCAATCCCAATACGAATATTATTGAAGAAGATGTTTGTTATCCTGATTTACTTTCACTCCCTGAAAAAATTGATGCTGTTATTATAAACGTACCACCCGCTCAAACAGAAAAAGTTGTAAAGGAAATAAAAGAAGCAAAAATAAATAAAGTATGGCTACAGCAAGGTTCGCAGTCGGATGACGCAATAAGTTATTGTAAACAAAATGGAATTGAATGCATCAGTAATGAATGCGTACTTATGTTTGCAGAACCTGCAGGATTTATTCACCGAGCACACAGATGGGTTTGGGGAGCGCTTGGTAAACTTCCGCGATAAATATTGGCTGTAAATTAATTTTGAACTATAATTTATTTGATTAAAGAATCTCCATCTTAAAGAAGTATTTTGAAACCCGGTTTTATAGTAGCTTATAAGAAATTGAATTATAATTCGTAAATCACTAATAAGTAACTAGTACATTACAACCATGTTATAAATCCTTTCCTATAATTTATCGTGCCGTGATTTTGTAATTAATAAAAGCTAAATTAAAGCACGGTTTTTGACGTATTTTAAATGAATTTATGCCAATGGTTCTAAAGACCTTTTAATTAATTAAGTGATAAGCTTGAAAAAAAATATATCTATTGTAATTCTTTCACTTTTCATCTATAATTCCTTTGGGTTTTTAGCTGTCCATCCGCTCCTTTCAATGTATTATAAAAATCTTGGGTTGCAGAAAACTGAAAAGACTTCGGAAGAAGAGTTAATTGAATTTATGATTTTTAATAAAAAAGACATTACTGAAAATAAAATTGATTTCAAGTGGATTCATTCCCGTGAGTTTAAATATAACGGAGAAATGTATGATGTTGTAAAAAAAGAAGAGAACGATAAACAATTGTTTTTATACTGCATTAATGATAAAAAAGAAGAAAAGTTGGAAGAGGAATTTGCTAAAAAAGTTCAAGATAATTCTGCAAACAGCAAACACCGGCAGGGATCAAATCATTTAAATATTTTACTTTCCGAGCCCGTTCAAACGGATAGCATAAGTGTTGAACCTGTTTATAAATTTAATATTTACAATATGCTCACTGACTGCTACAAATCTATTAACTTAGATATTCCCTCACCACCGCCGCGATTATCATAAGCTTTCTTAAATTTTCCATTAATTGAAAAAGTAATTAAAGAAGGAACAAAAATGTTTAAATTCAAAACATTTTCTTATTTAATTTTTCTTCTTTTCTTTGCTCTTTTGCCAAAAGCAATAAGATCCCAGGTTCTTGTTGTAGGTGATACTACTGTTGCAAAAATAGATTCTCTAGCTTATGAAACTGATGATATTGTTGTAACAGCAACAAGAGTGGAAAAGAAAATAATTGATATACCCTACTCAGTCGTACGGTTAAAAAATACACAGTATAAATTCAGCAGAAAAGTTACAATTGATGATGTGCTTGAAAATGTACCCGGATTATTCCTGCAATCACGCTACGGAAACCATGATGTGCGAGTTTCAATAAGAGGATTTGGCAGCCGTTCTAATACTGGTATTCGAGGTGTAAGAATTTTGCTTGATGGTATTCCGGAATCTGAACCGGATGGACAAACCAGGATTGAAGCGATAGATTTTAATTCCATTGGCAGTATTGAGGTTGTAAAAGGTAATAGCTCTTCGCTTTATACAAATGCACCCGGCGGAGTAATAAACTTTATTAATGATGTTTATTTCCCCTATTCTTTTGCTACAAACTTTAATGAATTCGGCTCATTCGATCTAAGAAGAAATGGATTAAAGTTTGGAGTTAGAACTGATAAATATGGATTTCTTGGCACTTACAGCTACCACAATTATAAAGGCTACAGACCACACAGTGAAGACTACTGGCATATTTTTAATACTGTTGTGGACCTACTCCCAGGTGATGAAACAAATCTGCAAATCCTCGGTTACTTTGTAGACGGCTTAATTAAACTTCCGGGAGCTTTAACAAAAGAAGAGTTTGATCAGGACCCATATCAAGCAAGCCAGAGAGAAGTAGACAGAGATACAAAAAGAATTACTACCAAAGGACGACTTGGGCTTAGATTTAAAACGGATTTTGGAAATGCAAAAGAGCATGGTATTGAAGTTACAGGGTATGGCACGTTAAAATATTTTCATAGAACATCGAGTACTTATCGTGTAATCAATCGCTACGGTGTTGGCAATTCGTTCAGATACATTTACCGAAATGCAATTGCTAATCTCGATAATGAATTTTCGATTGGCGGTGATATGCTTTACCAGAGCGGACCAATTCAATTTCACACAAACATTGGCGGAATGAAAGGCGATCAGCTTAATGCATTAACCGATGAAACTATTAGCAATATAGGTTTTTATTTTTCTGATTTTCTTGAATTATATAACAAGCAATTGTACTTACTTGTAACCGGAAGATATGATAATGTATTTTTTGAAGCTCTCGATCAATTGTTAGGAACTAGAAGTAACAACAGACGCTTCGAAGCCTTTACTCCCAAAGCCGCACTGAATTTTAAATTGCTGCCGAACATTTCAGTTTACACATCGTACGGGTTAAGTTTTGATTCACCTGCAGGTAACGAGCTTGATAATTATCCTTCCAGCTCTAATCCATCTGTATTAATTAATCCTGATCTTAAAGCACAAAAATCATTAAACTTTGAAATCGGAATTAAGGGAAATTTAATAAATCCCAACGAACAGTTTTTAAATAATATTCTTTTTGAAACAACATTTTTTAATTCTGTTATTGAAGAGGAAATAGTTCCCTTTGAAGTTTTTGGCGATGTATTTTTTAGAAATGCCGCACAAACAACCCGCCGTGGATTGGAAATTGGTGTAGATGTTGATTTGCTTCCCTGGCTCAATTTTCAAAGTGCATACACTTTTTCTGATTTCAGCTACGATACTTACGAGGCACTAACAATTGATGAAAATCTAGACACAACCAGGCAAAACTTTTCAGGTAACGAAGTACCAAGCGTTCCTAAACATAATATATATTTTGCGCTATCGATTAATCAGGAATTTACACCTGGCATTACAGGATTTGTCAGGGGCAGCTTTAGACATGTAACGGGTATGTACGTTAATGATGCAAACTCTGATAAAACTGATGATTATAGTTTATTAAATGCCGGAATAGGTCTGGATATGGTATTTGGCAACTTTAATCTTTTAATTTCAGGCGGAGTAAATAATATTTTCGATAAAGTATTTGTCGGATTTATTAGTATTAACTCATCTACTGGAAGGTTTTACGAAGCAGGCGAGCCGCGTAACTTTTACGCGGGGATAAATCTCGGGTATGCTTTTCAGTAATAAATATTGTGACCGGTAAAGTTAATTACCGGTCACGTTTTTGTTCTTATTAATTTATGAGCTACTTTTCTTTCAGAATTTTAAGAAGTATTGTTCTCCATTAATCGTTTTATGAAATATTTTCGTAGTGCAGCATATCTTTTTCTGATTTTCTACTTGTCTGTAAATTTTTCCTTTGCACAAAACAAAGATCCGTTTGAGTTAACTCTTACAAAAGAAGCTTTTCTCATCTCCTCCGGAGCTGCAGCGGGAATAACAGCGCTTTCAATTCTTCTGAACATGGATCAACTAAAAATAGATGAAATCAATTCATTAAATCCACTTGATGTTAATGAATTCGATCGTTCAGCAATCGGCCCAGTGCAGGATGATCATTTAGGCGATGCAATGCTTTTCAGCTCTTATCTAATGCCTCTCACTTTTCTTGCTAATGACGATGCACGTAAAAATTTTGGTAATCTTGCCATTATGTACGGAGAAGTCCTTCTGATTAATGCAAGCATTAACGGAATTGTTAAAGGTATAACAAAACGTGTGAGACCTTTTGCATATGATAAGCAATCATCCCTTGATGAAAAAGCTACAGTTAACGCAAGACTATCTTTTTACTCAGGACACGTATCTATTTCTGCAGCTAATTCATTTTTTACTGCATCGGTGCTTAATGAATATTTAGATGATAACACCACTAAAACTTTAATATGGACTGTTGCGTTTTTGTATCCTGCAGTTGTAGGCTATTCACGTATTAATTCTCACCAGCATTTTCCAACAGATGTAATTGCTGGATACATTGTAGGTGCAGCCATAGGGTATTTGATTCCACTTATTCATAAACGCGATAATGATATAACTACAAATTCAGATATTCCAGCCGGTAATCTTCATAAACCGTTAATTGGATTTAAATTTAATTTGTGATTGGTATTTAGTTGTAAAACCCTTCTTCTCACATCCAAGAAAATCCAGCCATCAGCTTTTCATATATTGAAAAGCTGAGTCAAAAAATAGCCTAATTTAGTCTGTATCGTGCATTTTAAATGTTAGTTAGCGTGGAATATTTTTTGTTATTAAACGGCGACCACTGACGCATTGGGGAACTTTTCTAGGGGTCTTTTATTTCAAAATCAGGGGAGTTTTTTTTAATAAACAAGGTACCTAACTCTATGTTTGAGTTTAAATTTACCGAAGAGCAAAATATGCTCCGCGAAATGGTGAGGGACTTCACAAATAATGAAATAAAACCCATCGCATCAAAAATAGATCAAGAAGCAAAAATTCCTGACGACTTAATCAAAAAACTCGCTGAGCTGGGTTTGTTAGGAATTGCTTTTCCGGAAGAGTACGGCGGCGGGGGAATGGGTGAAGTCGGTTACTGTTTAATGCAGGAGGAAATTGCTCGCGGTTGCATGTCTACTGCAACTTTTATCGGCGCACACCAGTCAATCGGATCGAATGCAATTTACATAGGTGGGAGCGAAGAGCAAAAGAAAAAATATTTAACTCAGCTTGCAAGCGGAGAAAAGATAGGTGCATTCTGTTTAACTGAAGCACAAGCAGGCTCCGATTCATTTCATTTGAGAACTAAAGCAGACATTGATGGCGATGAGTGGGTAATAAACGGTGAAAAGCTGTGGATTACCAACGGTAGTATTGCTGGAATTCTTTCTTTGTTTGCCCGGACTGAAAAAGGTATAAGTGCATTTATAGTTGAAACCGATACACCGGGTTTTAAAGCCGGTCCCCCAGAAAAGAAAATGGGAATTAAAGGAAGTGTTACTAATGCGTTAAGTTTTGAAAATGTGCGCATTCCAAAAGAAAATTTGATGGGAACAGACGGTAGAGGATTTTTAGTTGCAATGAAAACTTTGGATGCGGGACGGTTAGGATTAGGTGCTGCCTGTCTTGGTGTTTCAAAAGAACTGCTCGAACTATCTACAAATTATTCAAAAGAGAGAAAACAATTCGATCATCCAATAAGCTTCTTTCAGGCTGTGCAGTTTATGCTTGCTGAAATGGCAACAATGATCTATAACATGGAATCAATAGTCTACCGCACCGCGGTTGAATATGATGCAGGAAAAAATATTTCAACTAAATCTGCAATAGTTAAACTTTATTGCTCGGACTCTTTGGATGAAATAGTTGATCGCGCTGTACAGATTCATGGCGGAATGGGTTACTCACAGGAGCTTCCTATTGAAAGAATTTACAGGGATTCACGCATAAACAGAATTTTTGAAGGAACAAATGAAATTCAAAAAGGAATTATTGCAAGGGATATACTGAAAAAAGGAGGAAAACTTTCATAAATTTGTAATGGAGATTTGCAATGGGTTTTGCAAATGACACAGTTGCTGAGGTTTTTGATAAAACCGGCCAAAGAAAAAATATGAGCGATAAAAAATTATACTACTACCGGATTTTTGATGATAGAGAAAGATTGAACTATTTAAAGAGTTCACTTTCGCACGATAAAGTTGAACATTGGTTAAAAGAGTACGAAAGAACACATCAAAAATATTTTAATCCTGAGTTTATAAATTTCTTGCATGAGCACGATCCAGAAGCAGAAATTATTGAAGTAAGCGATATATCATATTAGTCCACCCAAATATTTATGTCGCTTCCTGATTCCCGGTATCCTGTACGGTCAATTGCTGTCTTCCGCCGGGAATCAGCTTTTTAAACTGAGAAGTTGTTAATTTAGAAGGCTCAATTTTCAAAAATGATTTCTCTAATAGATACCTTTTGAAAAAATTAATTCCAACCATTCAAACAATATTCAGGAGATTATACAATGGGCGATAAAAAAGCTGATCTCGCCGGTCCCGGCATAGGAACTTATGAGGAAGTTGAAAAATCACTTCCCACAGATTACAAACCTTTACTTAATCCCAAAGAAACACAAATTGCGCTCTTCGAAGCAAAAAAATACATTGAAGAACACCTTGGTAAAGAGTTAAACCTCATCCGTGTAGAAAGCCCTTTGATTGTGGATAGAGATAGCGGTATGAATGATTACCTCGATCGTGATGGCTCTCGGACACCAATCGACTTCACCTGCGGACTCGGTCTGGATAAGCGGATCGATGCACAGGTTGTTCAGGCAGCAACAAAGTGGAAAAGATGGGCATTAAAACAATTTGGATTGGAAGTTGGTGAAGGTCTTTTTACAGATATGAGAGCAGTTCGTAAAGATTATTTCTTAGATCATGATCACTCATCGTATGTTGATCAATGGGATTGGGAAAGAGTTATAACTGAAAAGGACCGCAACCTGGATTTCTTGAAAGATGTTGTAAAAAAACTCTATAAAGTAATACTCGGTGCAGGCAAACTTGTCGAAGGAATGTTTCCACAGCTAAAAGGCGTCTATCCTGATTTCCCCGACGAATTGACTTTTTTGCATGCAGAAGAAATATTGGAAATGTTTCCCGATCTTCCGAGAAAGCAAAGAGAAACAGAAATACTACAAAAATATCCTGCCGTATTCATTATAGGAATTGGCTGGACTTTGGAAGACGGATATCCACACGAAATGAGAGCAGCAGATTATGATGATTGGGTAACCCCTACAATAGAAAAAAATGGCAAACTTATGCATGGATTAAATGGTGACATATTAGTTTGGAATCCTGTTACAAAACGCCGCCACGAACTAACATCAATGGGAATTCGTGTAACGAAAAAAACACTGGTAGAACAATTAAAAATTACCGGACAGGAAGATTTCTTAAATATGCCTTATCACAAAATGATAATGAATGACGAAATTCCTTTAAGTATTGGTGGTGGTATTGGGCAATCTCGCACATATGGATATTTATTAAGAAAAGCTGCTTTAGGTGAATGTAGTGTTACAGT
>CBDUAV010000039.1:0-22852 GCA_965365225.1 uncultured Ignavibacteria bacterium
TAGTAACTTCTCTATTTCTAAATTTTTTCTCATTTTATTTTCACAGCCATTACTTACAGTGCACATTATGGTTAACTAAATACTTATAACCCCATTGCACCTGCCCACCCAAGCCTTTGGATGATTCCTTTGCAATGGTTGCAACAACATTAAATAAACTAGCAGTTGCATTTGGATCCTGATTGGATTGATGGACAATTTTCTGATCCGTACGAACAGAAAACACAACAATCACCTTGTTTTGGTTTTATTAGCTTTTTACAATTTGAGCACTCATAAAAATATAGGCAGCTATCTTCCAGTATTTTTTCTTCCTTGCTGAATCCGCAATACGGACAAGTTATAATCGAGTAAAGTTTTATCTCTTGCATTTATTTTGCTACTTATTTAGAATCCCTTCGCCCAAACCAACGGCATCTAAATCTTAACGCTATATATATGAATCTTCTCATTTTTACCTTTAAAATTATGCTCACCCAAATCTTCATAAATAATATTGTCATCTTTATTTAGTCGATCATACACCTCTTTTGAAATTAAAATATTATTTCCAAGGTTACGAGCAGAAGCACAAATTCTAGAAGCAGTGTTTATTGTATCGCCGTGATATGCAATTTCTTTTTTTGAAGCCCCGATTTCAGTGATAGTTACCTCTCCCAAATGAAGTGATGCTTTAAAGGAAGGCAATACTTTGTATTTATTTAAATAATATTCTTTTTTGTTTTCTAATATCTCCATTGCCATTAAATATGATCTAAGACAATTATTATTTTTCAATCCGTTTTTTAATTTCCAGATTACTACAACTTCATCTCCCACATATTGATGTACATAACCCGTGGTTTTTGCGAACGCTGAATCTAAATCATTAAAGAAATCACTAAGGAGCAAACTATATCTTTCACTGCCTAAATTTTCGGCCAAAGTAGTAGCATTGTCTAAATCCAAAAACATAAATATACGTTCCTCAGATAAGGGTTTGTGATATCTGCCAAGCAAATAGTTAAAGATTACTCCCTTACCGAAGAATGCTTTTAATTGCCAAAGAAATGAGACTACAAGAATGATCAGCAATACATAAAGAACATTAATATTTGCAAGAAAATAGACCTTGCTTATTTCATCAAATATTTGTGGATCATTTAATGAGCTCGATTCTAAGTTTTGAGATTTTAAATAGACTATTAATAATGTATATATGCTTGTTAAGGTTATTATAAAATATAGAATGACTCTTAAAAACAGTATTAAAGAGTAAGACAGTCTTCCAATTCTTGATTGGGAGAATATTGGTTCAATAAAACCTATTAAAAATCCAATGACAAAGCCATTAAGGGCAGTATACTTTATTTCATCTAAGTTGCCCCAAAGAGAATGAAATATTAAACCTAAAGCTGCTCCTAAAACTCCAATCTTAATTCCCAGAACAAGGGAAGTTTTTATACCCAGTATAAGATTTTTAATCTTCATTTAATAAATCATTTCATCTTTATAAGAGTTCAGTAATTTATGTTCTAAAGCTGACATTACTTGATCTCATTATTTCTCCTTACTAACTTACATTATCCATAGGGATATTCTAACAATACGCAACAAGTTTCTGAAGTTGTGTTGTAAATTAAATGCATGAATGAACTCCTGGTATTACCTTCCATTGGCGGTAACGACGGATCAGCATAATACATAGGAAATTCAGGCAAGATGGGAAAATTATTTATCCAGGTTTCCCTGTTATCAGGATCCCAGTTAGGATTTTTGATGTCCCATTTAATAAAATTTAAATCTTGCTCATACGAATTATAAACTTCTCTAATATCATCTTGTGATTGCAGTTGTTTTAAAGATAGGTCCTGCGCTAGTTTAATAAATTCTTCTGAAGATATTTTAAACAAGAAGTAACCCTGCCTTGATGAGGGAAACATACCATCTTCCACTTCAATAATTTTTGTCTTTGCAGAATCAATAAATTGAAGAAAATAATCCTTAAGCCCTTCGGAATGATAACGATCTACCGCATCACACCCGCCGAGATAAATTACCACTGTTAATATGAAACATTTCAAAAATAAATCTTTCATTTTTTTCTAACTCCTTTGCGTCTAAGACAATGGCTGATGAAATTGAAAGGACTAGTATGATGCACTTACTCTCTACCCTTTATTTTTTTTATATCCTTCATTACAGAGCGAACATACTTTCCAAACTTTTTATCCTTTTCTCTTTTTTCTAAATATGACATTTTGTTGTATTGAGATTCTTTATAAATTTTGATGTAGTTGTTATAACGCTCTTCTGTAGTCTCTCCCCTTTCAACCGCTTCAAGAACTGCGCAACCGGCTTCAACAGTATGAGTGCAATCTTTGTATTTGCATTTATCTGCAAGCTCATCAATTTCATTGAATGTGCTGCCAAGCCCGGTCTCATCTGAAATTACGCCCAGTTCACGCATCCCGGGATTATCAATTATAATGGTTCCGTTTTCTAAAATAATGAGTTCACGTTTTGTAGTAGTATGTTTTCCTCTTCCATCTTTCTCCCTGATTGGCTGAGTTTTGTAAAGCTCCTGATTAATTAAATTATTTAGCAAGGTTGTTTTACCAACTCCCGATGAACCAAGCAGGCAGTAAGTTTTATAAGGAGAGAAGAAGGTTTTTATATTTTCAATATCGCTTGAGCTTTCATTACTGAAAGCTGTAATACTTATATCAGGTAAAATTTCACGGATTTCCTTCATCTTCTGCTCAATTTCTTCTTTGCTGATAAGATCACTTTTGCTTAAGAAAATAGCCGGCATAATCTTTCCTTCATTTATCATTACAAGGTAACGCTCGAGTCTTCGCAGATTAAAGTTGGAATCCAACGACTGCATAATTATCCCAGTATCTATATTCGCGGCAATTAATTGATGCTCAATCTTTTTACCGGGTGCTTTTCTTTTTAATAATGATTTGCGCGGAAGTATTTCGTGAATGATTGCAAGCGAATCATCATCGAATAATTGTGCGTAGACCCAATCACCAACAGCAGGCAAATCCAATGAGGATTCAGAATTAAATAAAAATTTCCCCGTTAACTCTGCGTAAATATCGTTTGTGCCGTTCGATACAAGGTAACTATTCTTGCTAACACTTATTACTCTTACGATTTTGAAGCTGCCGGTTTTAGATATATCAACTTTATCCTTAAACCAACTATCAAAGCCAAGTTTTTCTATGTTGTTCATATTTTTTACACTTGATTACATTACAAATGTTACTGCCCAAGCATTTGGGAAATTATGAGATCGAGTGGAAAAGCTGGTTATACGCTATTGAATTCTTAATCAAAATATCAATCTTTGTAAATTATACTCTTTAGTTATTCAAATCTGTCCATATACGTTTTCTAACTTTCCATTCGCCTAACTCATTTTTCTTATAAATTGTAATAGCATGCGATTCGGCCTTTCGATCCAATCTAAAATCCTCTCTTTCATAAGTAAAAGATAAATTCCCATGCTCATAAGTATAGGCAAGATCGTTTGAGCCACTTATATCTAATATTTC
This sequence comes from uncultured Ignavibacteria bacterium, assembly GCA_965365225.1. Classification (GTDB taxonomy): domain Bacteria; phylum Bacteroidota; class Ignavibacteria; order Ignavibacteriales; family Ignavibacteriaceae; genus IGN2. Next base: position 3,546 of record CBDUAV010000039.1, read on the forward strand.
CAGATTATAGTAGTGAATTACTGTTGTTGATCCATCATTTGGGAACCAAAATTCTTTAATCGCTTTTTTCCCTTGAATTGGAGAAAGTCCACTTGGAATAATGGTTGCCGAATCTGAGTATAGCCCAAGTACTCTTTCAGCATCATTTTCTAACCAACCGTTAGTATAGTCACTATTTATTTTTTCTATCTGTTCTATATCATCATTAGTTAGATTAGATAATTGTTGTTCGGTGCATCCGCTGAGTGTAAGGATTGTTAATAAGTACCAAGTAAAGCATCTAAATTTTTTAATAATTGTTCTAGCAAAATTATCCATATTTAAATCTTCCAAGTTTAAAATTAATTAAAACACTTTTATTAAAGGCGTATAACTATTACTTATAATGCAATTACTTGCTTATAGATATTAATCTCCTACGATAAACTTCCTCATTCTTCCCAAAGAAAACAACGGGAAGAATAGTTTAACAGTATTTAGTTTTTAATTAGACTGCTTTTGTATACGCCTCTTTAAGCCACTTTTTCAGTTCGCCGTCTATTTCTTCAACTTTTGATATTTGAACTCTGTGTGTACACATTGTTCCAAACGGACCAGAATTTTCAAGTCTTTTTGTTATAGGTTTATCTTTAAGCTTTAATCCTAAATCAATTCTTGTTTTAGTTGCCGGTTTTATTAAGGAAAACTGTTTTTTTCTAATAACACTAACGCTTCCTTTCTTCGGTGTTATCGTAACATCCTTACCAAAAGATTTTACTACAGATATCAACGCTTTATAAATTGGCAGAAGGTTTTCCTTCCCTTTGTATTGATTGGTTAGTAGATCATCTGAATTTTCGTTACTAGTTTTAGATAATTGAACAATTGTATTTGCAAATCCGTGTGTTACACCGTACTCTTTCTTCAGGAAATTAACAGACTCTGTATGTTTGGAAAAAGATTTTTTAGCTAAAAGTGCCTTCCATTGCTCCAATGATTTTCCTGTTTTTTCTGGTATATTATTAATCATTGTTTGAAGTGCTTTATCCATTTTCATCTCCTTTTTTTTAATTATTAGGGAGCACTATAAAAACTCATTTATTTTATTATTCTAAACTAAAAATTAGGATTGTTTCCAAAGAAAACAACGGGAGGTTTAAAATAAAAAAGGGCACTAGGTGCCCTTAAATATTTGATTTGTTAAAAGTATGAAACCTTTATGCAGCTTTAACAGCCTCATTAACTTTGTTGAATTCAGCAAGTATCTCAACTTTGACCTCGTTACCTACAACAACTCCACCTGCTTCTGTAAGAGTATTCCACTTCAGACCGTAATCAAACCTGTTAAGTTTTGCATTAATTTCAAATCCTGCTACTTTAACATCTCCAAAACCTGAAACTATTCCGTTAAAGTTGACATTGAGAGTAATCTCTTTCTTTACACCACGAAGTGTAAGATGCCCTTTAACTTCCAATTCGCTCTCGGATAATTTTTTTACCGAAGTTGATTCAAAATACATTTTAGGATGATTTTCAGCATCAAAAAAGTCAGCAGATTTTAAGTGTGTATCACGTTGTTCATTATTTGTATTGACACTGCTTATGTCAGCTTCAAACTGGATCTTAGCATCGCTAAAATCTTCTTTGTTTGTTTCTATGGTTGCATTGAATTTGTCAAAGTGTCCCCTAACAGTCGATACTACCAGATGTTTTACTCTGAAATTTATTTCAGAATGAGCTGGGTCTATTTTCCACGTAGTCATTTTATTCTCCTTTAATTTATTTATAGTTATTTAATGTGTTATAACACATAATATGAAAGAAAGGTTCATTAAAGAAGACCCTAATTGTGGGAAAGTGATTATGAACTGTTGAATTTATATTGAAGAGGAAAGTCTAAAAGTACAGGGAAAGTTGGATATTTTTTATTTATGTGCCATCTTTTTGCGTTGTATGTAGGACAATTTCAAAAAGTATTGTTACAGTTTATGACGATATTCTTTCCAAAGAAAACAACGAAAAACTTAAAAAACAGCCAAATACATACAAATTTTATAATCTTGCTTTGCTTTAAGTCTTCAATTACGCATATTTAAAACTTAAATATTTCAACAAAAGAACGACGGTAAAATTATGCTGAATCACATAACACATATGGGGCTAATGTCGTTCGGTATTGTGCGGAAATTTTGTTAAGAGACTAACTCATTGACTTTCCGCTCAGCCGGGCGGAATTATTCCATTAAAACTATTTTAACTTTTTCCTGTTCGCAGGAGCAGTACGACTTTAAATAATTGCTTGTCGCTGCTTGCTGTGAAAGAGGCACAGCTTACTTTATTTAATTAAGGTATGTGCAAAAAAATATTTAAAACAGAAAGAATAAAAATGTCAATAACACTAGCGGATAGTTATTACTTGAAAGCGCTTGATTTATATCCGTATGAGTTAGACCAGGTTACTGAAGCTCTTAACTTTGCTATCAGCTATGATAATGATCATGCAGGTGCGCACTGCCTTTTGGGTATGCTGAACCTGTACCAGCTGGGTAAGTACCGTGAAGCTGAAGATCATTTTGAAAGGGCTTTAGCCAGTAATATAGACTACGCTGAGACATATTACTCTTATGCCGATTTACTGATTCAGATTGGTGAATACGGAAAGGCAAAAAAACTGATTAAGTATGCCTATAAAATTAAGGGTATAAATGTAACCCGGCTAAAGCACATTGAAGGATTGATTGCAGAGATTAAAGGCAACTATGTGAAAGCAAAAGAGTATATGAAATTAGCTTATCTCAGCTCATACAGAAAAGCTGAGAGAGAATACTTAAAAGAAGAGCTGGACAGGGTTAACTCAAAGTTGAAGGCTCAAAAAAAATCAAGCTGTAAGTAAGCGGGAGGTGTTTTATTGCCTCCCGGCTATTTCCTACTCTTAAGAACCTCCCCACAGAACTAATTTCCATCAACTATACTTCCAAATTCTTTCTAAAGAAAACAATGTGAAGTTTAAAATAAAAGTCGGTGCGATTGCCACAATCAATAACTAAAAAAATTTCTTACATCAAAGCTCAACATTCTTTCAAACGCTGGCAAAAAAATGTTGTTATGATGTAAAAATTATAAATCGTTGAGGTATGAATATTTCATATTCAGCAAAAAGTGAATAATAACAGTGGCACTATGCTTGAATATTTAATGAAAAATTTGGTGATGAATATGAAGAATCTGTTAATCCTTAATCTTGTTTTATTATTTTCGGTTATAGCTTGCAACAGTAACCGTGAAGATGAAGTTTTATCTCCTTCTATAAATCAACCGGTCAACTTCATTGATCTGTTTCAAGATTCGACATTAATTGACTCAATAAAATCATTTACTGTGGTTAAGGAAATCGGTGCTAACGGCGGCACACTTCAATTAGAAAAACAATATGTTGGTGGACCTTTCGGCAGCTTTAGCATTTCTGCAGTAATTGAAATTGAACCCGGCACAATTCCAGCAAATGAAACATTCATATGCCAGCTGACAGGTAATAATGAAAAAGCCTGTGTTTATATTTCACCTTCTAAAAAGCATTTTGCATATCCATTCAAATTAAAATTAAAATATACAGGAATCGATTTGCAGAAAGTGAATCCTAACATTTTAGATTTCGTATGTTCGGATGGAAATAATAATTTGTATCCAGTGTCTTATAATAGTGTATCTGTAGATATGAGTACGGGAACACTTGATGTTAGTGACGCAGTAATACCATATATCTCAACGATGGGAAATAATGGCGAATTTGGGTTTGTCGGCGAATTTGACTGATTGATTAGAATTCCACAGTTACTAATCCAAGATAGATCATTGGAAAAATTTATTTCTCACGTCTTTCTAAAGAAAACAACGAAAAGTTTAAAATAAAATAGAGCACTTAGTGGCCCCTTCCCGTTGAGTCTAAACATATTTTGTTATTTAATAAGAAGCATTTTCCTGCATTCAATTAGGTTTTTATTATTTTTTCAGTAATGTAATTAAGCCTTTTTGAATAGTAGATAAGGAGGGGCAAAGTGACTAGGGTTAATTTACTTAAAATTATTTTTCTTGTCTGTTATTGGGTTTTGGCAGCACTTTTCTATGTGTTTTTTGAGAGCACTCTTAGAAGTTATCATAATCTTTCCACCAATATTATGGGTATAGAATACAATTTAGTAAGAAGCTTATTTGTATCAGTTATTGTAGTTATTATAAGCGGTGCTGCAATAGCTTCGTTTGAGGTTTTGTATTTTAATAAATTGCTGCGCAGACAACCATTTGGTAAAACTTTAATCATAAAAACATCTTTCTACCTGCTAAACATTTTTATGTTCACTTCAATTGCCATTCTAATAATTGCAAGTACTGGTTTAGATAAGCCCTTATTTCATTCAGCAGTAATCGATGCATATTCAAGCTATTTAGGCAATCGAACCTCCTTACTTTTAATTATTTATTGGGGACTTGCAGTTATGTCCGGATTATTTGTATTACAGATAAGTGATAAGCTGGGACAGGGAGTTTTAATAAATTTTTTGCTTGGGAAATATCATCAACCCAAGGAGGAAATGAGAATTTTTATGTTTTTAGATTTGAAATCTTCAACCTCGTATGCAGAGGAACATGGACACCTCAAATACAGCCGGCTTATACAGGATTGTTTTTATGATTTAGCTGATATTGTAGTAAAAAGAAATGCCTTGGTATATCAATATGTTGGCGACGAAGTTGTTTTAACCTGGGATGTTGAAAAAGGGGTGAAGGATAATAATTGTATAAATACATTTTTTGAATTTGATAGAGCTTTGAAAAAGAGAGAAGAATATTATTTAAAGAATTATGGTAGAAATCCGGAATTTAAGGCCGGCATCCATTATGGCGAAGCAGTAATTACGGAACTTGGCGGTGTTAAAAAAGAAATAGCTTATCATGGTGACACTTTAAATACAGCTTCGCGTATACAATCCGTTTGCAATGAAATGAAAAAATGTCTTTTGGTTTCAGCGGACCTGCTTGGTATTTTATATGATCCGAAGCTTGATGAGAAATTTAATATAGAGTCGAAAGGAATCGTTAGATTAAAAGGGAAAAAACATGTTGTGGGACTATTTAGCATTGAGGAAAATAATATGGGCGTTGTATTAAATTAATTAGTTGAGATTTATCCCCCGATCTTCATACAAATCAGAATAATACTTTCGCGTAACTTTATTAATTGCTAAGCATAGTATATGAACATTAAAAGCTTATTTAATAATCCGCAACGGATTATCATTTTTTGAGTAACTTCACATTCAAAAAAGGAATACTTATCCAATGAGAATTAATTTTCTGTTTTTATTATTAGCACTGCTTCTAGTCGGATGCAGCACCTCTAACAAAATTTCAAACAGCTGGAAAAATCCGGATGCAACAGAGGAATCTATAAGGTTTCAAACAGTTGCTGTTTTTGGGATGGTAAAAGATCAACAAATGCGAAAAGATGTTGAAGAGGCAATTGCTGGTCGGATGGTGAATACAATTGCCGTTCCATCTTACAAAATGATTACCAACGAGGAGCTTGGTGATTTAGATGCTGTGAAGAAAAAACTTAGCGAAAGAGGAATGGAAGGCGCGCTTGTTCTGTCCGTAAGAAATGTGGATAAAAAGACCAGTTACTATTCTTCCGGAATGTATCCTTCTTCTTATTATACTTTTGGAGGATATTATAATTATGCGTGGAATTATATGTACGATCCCTTCGTTTATTCAAGCACCAATGTTTACGTAGATCTGGAAATTCTTATTTACTCTTTGAAAGATGATAAGCTTGTATGGTATGGTGAAAGCACTTCAGTTAATCCGAAAGGTATTCAGGAAACCATTTCAGAACTGGCTGTATCCGTTAAAAATCAGTTAGTTGAAGATGGCTTATTAGATCCGACTCAGTAAATATTTATTAATTGCAAATCATGTTTTCTAGTTCAATTAAATTACTCATTTTAAGAATTTGTAATGAATAAAAAAGGAGCACTAAGTGCCCCTTTTACTCACCTATTAAATTAATATTTACTTACTAAACTCCAGCTTTGCGCTTTCGCCAACGGTAACTTTAATTGTATCTCCGCCAACAAAATTACCCGCAAGCAGTTCCTGTGAAAGAGGATTTACAAGATATTTTTGTATTGTTCTTTTAAGTGGTCTTGCACCAAAAGTTACATCGTAGCCAATATTAGCAAGCCAGTCTTTTACTTCATCGCCTATTTTCAGATTCAAATCTTTTGCTTTAAGCATTGCTACAACAATATTCAGCTGCAACTCAACAATTTCCCTAATTTCTTTATGTGTTAACGGTTTGAAGAGCACAATCTCATCAATCCTGTTTAAGAATTCGGGTCGTATACTTTGTCTTAAAAGATCGCCCAGACGTTCACGCAGTTCGCCCATTACATTATCAATCTGGTTTTCATCAATGTTTAGCAGTCTGTCTTGTATTAAACTAGAACCAAGATTAGATGTCATGATAATGATTGTGTTTTTAAAGTTCACTGTTCTGCCCTGGTTATCGGTTAATCTGCCATCATCCAGAACCTGCAGAAGAACATTAAAAACATCCGGATGAGCTTTTTCAATTTCATCAAGCAGAACAACAGAATACGGTCTTCTGCGCACAGCTTCTGTAAGCTGTCCGCCTTCTTCGTATCCAACATATCCGGGCGGTGCGCCAATCAATCTTGATACAGAAAACTTTTCCATATACTCACTCATATCAATTCGTATCATTGCGTGCTCATCATCAAAAAGAAATTGTGCAAGCGCACGTGCAAGCTCTGTTTTACCAACGCCGGTTGTTCCAAGAAAAATAAAACTGCCGATTGGTCTGTTCTCATCCTGCAATCCTGTTCGCGCTCGTCTTATGGCATTAGAAACTGCAGAAACAGCTTCATCCTGTCCGACAACTCTTTTATGTAACTCATCTTCCAATCTTAGAAGCTTGCTTCGTTCGCTTTCCAGCATTTTGCTCACTGGAATTCCCGTCCATTTAGAAACAACTTCGGCAATGTCTTCAGCGTCAACTTCTTCTTTAAGCATTTTTTTATTCTTTTGAATTTTGGCAAGCTCGACAGTTTCTTCTTTCATTTTCTTTTCGAGATCAGAAATCTTACCGTATCGTAATTCTGCAACTTTGCCCAGATCACCTTCTCTCTCAAATTTTTCTGCAAGTGTTTTAGTATTTTCAATTTCACTTTTCATCATGCGGATAGATTTTATTTTTTCCTTTTCAAGATTCCAATGCATCTTTAATTCGTTTCGATCTTCATCCAAATCACTTAATTCTTTTTTGAGCTCATCCAGTCTTTTTGCGGAAGCATCATCCTTTTCTCGCTTAAGTGCCTCACGTTCAATTTCAAGCTGTTTAAATTTTCTTTCAAGCGCATCAAGTTCCTCAGGCATAGAATCTATTTCAATTCTAAGTTTTGATGCTGCCTCATCAACTAGATCAATTGCTTTATCTGGTAGAAAACGATCGGTTATGTATCTCTCAGAAAGCTGTGATGCTGCTACGATTGCGCTGTCTGTTATTCGCACACCGTGATGAACTTCGTACCGCTCCTTCAATCCTCTTAATATCGAGATTGTATCTTCTTCGGAAGGTTCACTAACTAAAACAGGTTGGAATCTTCTTTCAAGCGCCGCATCTTTTTCAATATGTTTCTTGTATTCATTTAAAGTAGTTGCACCAATTGCATGCAGTTCACCGCGTGCGAGTGCTGGCTTTAAAATATTTGCTGCATCCATTGCGCCCTGTGTTGCACCAGCACCAACGAGCAAATGAAGTTCATCTATAAAAAGAATAATTTCTCCGTTAGATTCCTGAACTTCTTTTATAACAGCTTTCATTCTTTCTTCAAACTGTCCGCGGAATTGTGTGCCTGCAACAAGAGCGCCCATATCGAGCGCAACTATTTTTTTAGTTTTCAGATTTTCAGGAACATCGCCGGCAACAATTCTATGAGCAATGCCTTCTGCAATAGCAGTTTTACCAACACCTGGTTCACCGATTAAAACTGGATTGTTTTTTGTCCTGCGGGAAAGAACCTGTAAAACCCTGCGTATCTCTTCATCTCGACCAATGACAGGATCAAGTTTACCCGCATTTACAAGTTCATTTAAATCTTTGCCGTATTTTTTTAATGATTGATAAGTATCCTCAGGATTTTGAGAAGTTACTTTTTGTTTGCCCCGAACATCTTTCAGAGCAGAAAGAATATTCTTTTTAGTAATTCCATTGTCTTTTAAAATCTGTCCGGTTTTCCCTTTTTCTTCTACTAGAGCCAAAAGCAAGTGCTCGGTTGAAATGTATTCATCTTTCAAATTTCTTGCTTCTTCTGTTGCTTTATCCAATAGTTTTGCAGAATTCTGAGACATCTGCTGATTGCCAACACCTGCGCCGCTTACTTTAGGAAGCGATTCCAGCAGCTCATTAACTTTTATTTTTATTGCATCTACGTTTGCACCCGTTTTCTTTAAAATAGAGTCAGCAATGCTTCCGCTTTCCTGAACCAATGCTGCCAAAATGTGTTCAGGCTCGATTATTTGATTGTTGTAGTTCTGCGCAATCTCAATCGCATTCTGAAAAGATTCCTGTGCCTTTATTGTTAACTTATTTAGATTGAATTGCATAATTCATTCACCTCATTTCACATTAATTGCTTCTTAACTTTTGTAATTCTTTAATCAATTCTTTTTCATTTTTATTTAGATTTTTTGGTGTTTCAACCTTAATTCTTATATATAAATTTCCTCTGCTATTTGTGGCTCCAGATTTTTTCAATCCAAAGTTTCCAACTCTAAAAACTTTTCCGCTGTCGGTTCCCGCAGGGATTTCCAGGTTTATAGTCTTGTTATTAATTAGTGTAATTTTCTTTTTACCGCCTAATACAGCAGTATAAAAATCAACATCAAGATCGTAATAAAGATCTTCACCTTCAATTTCATAAAACGGGTGTTTCTCAATTTTTATCGTTATATAAAGATCACCTTTAACACCTCTGCCAATTGCATCTCCACCCTGGTTTTTCAATCTGAGCTTTGTCCCATCGTTTGTGCCCGGTTCAATTTTTATTCTAAGTTTTTTATTGTTTATCAAAATATCTTTCGTTGCACCGTTGTAAGCTTCTTCCAAAGGAATATAAAGCATTGCTTCAAGATCCTGCCCTTTTTGGTTTTGGGCAGATGATCTATTAAAGCCACCGAATCCTTTTCTACCGCCACCAAAAAAACCATCAAAGAAATCAGAAAATCCACTCATATTTCCAAACAGATCACCAAGATCGCCGGAGAACTCAAATGAATTCCCCCTACTGCTGCCGTGTCTGCCTCCGAACTGTGAAAAGAAATCATCAAATCCTCTACCGGTATTTTGATACTGTTTCCAGTTAGCACCGAGTGTATCGTACTTTTTTCTTTTTTCAGGATCGCTGAGAACTTCATGAGCTTCGGTAATCTCCTTAAATTTTTCTTCCGATGCTTTGTTTCCTGGATTGCGATCAGGATGATGCTTCATTGCAAGCTTTCGGTAGGCTTTTTTTATTTCATCCTTTGTTGCGGATTTTTCAACTCCAAGTATTTTATAGTAGTCTTTAAATTCCATATTATACCTCTAAACAAAATTAACCAGGATTTTAAAAGAAAAGGGTGACCATACGGCACCCTTTTCAATCCTGTTCATCGTATTCTTTTATTAATTTACCTTTATGTCAATCTCTTTTGGTTTAACTTCCTCAGCTTTAGGGATAGTTATTGTAAGCTGTCCATCTTTGAACTCAGCTTTTATTTTATCTTCCTTAATTTCTTTTGGAAGATTGAATGATCTGTAAAGTTTGCCGTAAGTTCTTTCAACACGATGACATTTTGCATCTTTGGTTTCTTTTTCCTGATTTCTCTCACCGCTGATACTCAACTTTCCTTCTTTAATTGAAATCTTAACATCATCCTTTTTCATTCCTGGAAGATCAGCTTCGATTCTAAAACCATCCTTATCCTCATAAATATCCGTTAGTGGCATCCACACAGCATTCTCATATCCGTTTTCAGAATCTTCATCTTTGGGAACGCCAAGACGATTTTCAAATGTTCTGAACATTCTGTTAAATTCTCTTTCAACATTTAAGAGATCCCTAACCGGGTTAAATCTAATGATAGCCATTTTACTACCTCCATTTTAGTTGTTAATTAGTTTTATTTTTACTTTCGCATATGAAATTATCAATTGGTGTGCCGGAGACAAAAACTTCTATAAGTTATTGAATTACAACAAGTTAAGAGAAATCATTTATCATTTGTTAATATGCGACAATATGGCACATATTATGCATTTTAGTTATATTATCATTCATAATGATAGAAATAGTAAGCCATTTTAGCAATCTGCATAATACTGTTGAAAAAATGTTGATATCCTCTCTTTTTGTTAATGACTTGGCAAATATTTAATTTTGCGCCCGTTTATTTTATTATATGAATTTGAAGACTAAAGAAGAAACAATAGTTGCTCTCGCAACACCTCCAGGCATAGGTGCTATTTCAGTAATTAGGCTTAGCGGTCCGGAATCATTCAAGATTATTGATACAGTATTCAGTGGCAAAGAAAAAATAAGCTCTGCGGAAGGCTATACAATAAAGTATGGAAATATTTTGGATAATGAGAAAGTACTTGATAATGTATTGATTTCTATTTTTAAGTCCCCTAATTCATACACCGGTGAAGATGCAATAGAGATTAGCACTCATGGAAGCCCCTTTGTTGTCCAAAGAACAATCGAATTATTAATGAAACTTGGAGCCAGAGGTGCAGAACCTGGTGAATTCACAAAAAGAGCTTTTTTAAACGATAAAATAGATCTTACCCAGGCAGAAGCAGTTGTAGATATAATTAATTCCAGAACAAGTATATCGCTAAAAGGTGCAAGAAATCAGCTTGATGGATTACTTTCTGCCAGGGTTTCGGAGATCAGGGATAGATTAGTAAACGTTTCGGCTTTGCTTGAATTGGAGCTGGATTTTTCAGAAGAGGACATCAAGTTTGTTAAAAAGGATGAGCTAAATAACAAAATATTGCAGATTTTGAATGAAATTGAAGAATTATTGTCCACATACAGATTTGGCAAATTAACCAGAAATGGAGTAAATGTAGCCATTGTCGGTGAGCCAAATGTTGGGAAATCTTCAATCTTGAACTATTTCTTGAAAGAGTCGCGTGCAATTGTTAGCAGTATTCCGGGTACAACAAGAGATATTATCAGAGAAGATATCTCGATTGATGGATTTCTCTTTAGATTGTTCGATACTGCCGGAATTAGAGTTTCAGATGATGAGTTGGAAAAAGAAGGAATTCTAAGGTCGAGAGAAGCATTAAAAAATGCTGATCTTGTTTTATTTGTTATGGATGCTGAATCTGGCTTTTCACTTGAAATTGATAGTGAGATAAAAAAACTTAATCCTAATGTAAGTGTCTTAAAAGTTTTTAATAAGATTGACATACAAGATGAAAAGCTCAATCAGATCGATTTCTATATCTCAGCAAAAAACGGAAATGGGATGATCGATCTTATTAATGGACTAAAAAGTGTCGGACTTGGTGAAAATATTTACACGGAAAAGGACATTCTAGTTTCGAGTTTAAGGCATGTAAATTGTCTAAAGAACGCAAAGGAAAATCTTCAAAAGGCAATAAACACCCTGAAATCCAAATTAAGTGCAGAATTTGTTGCTTCAGATATAAGAGCAGCAGAAAATGCATTGTTAGAATTAATTGGTGAGATTGCACCAGATGATATTTTAAATGATATATTTTCAAAATTTTGTATAGGAAAATAAAGTTTCACGTGAAACTTGGAATATCAATGAGTGATGAATTTTTATAGTCTTCTTTTGGTTTCACGTGAAAAGTATTTTAATTAAATGACTTATGGACAAAAAAACATTTGATGTTATAGTAATTGGTGGTGGACATGCTGGAATTGAAGCTGCATCCGCTGCTGCCCGGATGGGATGCTCGGTTGCACTGATGACGATGGATAGGAACGCTCTTGGCAGAATGTCTTGCAATCCTGCAATTGGCGGAACTGCAAAAGGACATTTAGTTAGAGAAATTGATGCTTTGGGTGGAATAATGGGACAAATTGCGGACAGAACAGGAATTCAATTTAGAATGCTGAATAAATCTAAAGGTCCTGCTGTCTGGTCTCCACGTTGTCAATCTGATCGTAGCTTATACTCAAAAGAAGCTGTTAAAATAATCGCTTCAACGGAAAACCTTTCAATATTAGAGGCCTCAGTTTCAAATATTCTTTTTGAAAATTCAACTGTATTAGGAATTAAAACCGCATCAAATGAAGATATCTTTTCTAAGGCTGTTATTCTTTCATCTGGTACTTTTATGAATGCTATTATGCATACTGGTTTGAGTGCAACCAGCGGTGGTAGGTTTGGTGAGAGGTCTTCAACAGGCATCACAGAATCATTGGAAAAATTAGGTTTTATTTCAGCAAGATTAAAAACTGGTACTCCCCCAAGATTGCAAAAGAGTAGCATTGATTTGGATTTGCTGGAAGAACAGCCTGGTGATAAAGATCCGCAGCCATTTTCGCACTTTACTGATGTTTCAAAGTTCCCTTCCCTTCCGCAAGTTAGCTGTCATATTACAAGCACTGATTCGGAAGTCCATAAAATATTGGAAAAGGGATTTGAACTTTCACCTATGTTTACAGGCCTAATTAAGGGTGCAGGTCCAAGATATTGTCCATCAATAGAAGATAAGATTGTTAGATTTTCTGATAGGGATAAACATCAACTATTTATCGAGCCCGAAGGCCTGGAATCAACTGAAGTTTATGTTAACGGATTCTCAACTTCTCTTCCTGCAGAAATACAATTGGAGGCATTAAAAAAAATAAAGGGCTTAGAAGAAGTTAAAATGGTTCGTGCAGGATATGCAGTTGAGTATGACTTTTTCCCTCCGCATCAGGTTGATTCAACTTTGGAAACAAAACTGGTTAAGGGATTATACTTTGCTGGACAAGTAAATGGAACATCCGGTTACGAAGAAGCTGCCGCCCAGGGATTGATTGCTGGAATAAACGCTGCACTTAAAATTCAAAACAGACCTGAGTTTGTGCTTAGAAGAAGTGACGCCTACATAGGAGTTTTGATTGATGATCTTGTTACTAAATCGACTGATGAGCCTTACAGAATGTTTACTTCGCGTGCCGAGCATCGGTTACTCTTAAGACAGGACAATGCTGATAGAAGGTTGATGAAACTTGGAAGGAAATTTGGTTTGGTTGATAAGTCATTCGCTGATGAAACAGCAAATCGGGAGATAAAAATTAAGAGTGGAATTGATTTGTTGAAAAAGCTTAAACTACACGCAAGGGAAGCAAATGAATTTCTTCAATCTGCCGGGTCATCTACAATTGAATCCACAGAAACCATTGCAAACTTATGCAGGCGCCCGGAATTAAAACTTGCAGATCTGTTAAGGTTAAACGGTTATGATAAGGATGAGTTTCTCAGTTCACTGCTTAATGATGAAAAAGCCTTAAAGCAAGTTGAAATTGATTTAAAATATGAAGGTTATCTAAAACGTCAGCAGGAAATGATTGAAAAACTTGAACGGTATGAAGACACAATAATTCCTTTAACCTTAAACTATTCAAACTTAAAAGCCTTATCTGCAGAGGGTAGAGAAAAGCTTGAAAGATTTAAACCGCGTTCTATTGCACAGGCTTCACGGATATCCGGCGTCACACCTTCTGATATTTCCATTTTGTTAGTATATTTAAAAAGTTAATTTTTTATTTTTTTATGGCAGATAAACAAGAACAGTACTTAAAAGAATTAAAGGTTTTCTGCTGGGAAAATGGGTTCAATCCCGAGCCCACTCGAACAGAAAGACTCGCCTTTTTTGCTCAATTAGTTGCGGATAAAAACAAAAAAATAAATCTCATTTCTAAAAGAGATATTGATTCTATTATTGAAAAGCATATTTTCATTTCCGCTTATATCACAAAATATCTTCCGGAAAAGATTTCTAAATTTTTAGATATCGGAACCGGTGGAGGTTTCCCGGGTATCCCACTTGCGGTTATGCGACCGGATTTGCGCGGCGTTCTGGTTGATTCAACCTTAAAAAAAGCAAATGCTGTAAAAGAGTTTATTGATAAGCTTAAACTGAGTAACATCATTACAGAGAATCATCGTGTTGAAAGTGAAGAATTTATAAACCGTCATAAAAACTCTTTCGATTTAATTATAAGCAGAGCAACTGTGCCATTAATAATATTGTTTCGCTATGCCGTTCCTTTAATACAAGAAAAAGCATTTTTAATGGCAATTAAGGGTGGTGATTTAACTGATGAGTTTAAGAAAGCAGAAATGAAATATAAGTCGTATATAAAAAAATCTACAGTTTACGAGCTTCATTACAAGCCAACTAACATTAGAAATAAAAAGGGAAAGAAACTGGTTTTAATTGAACTGCAGCGGTAATGAACTTGTTGCAGAATTATTTAGTTTTCGGGTTCAACTCTGTTGAGCCCTTTTTTTTGCTATGAATTTTAATATTGAAAATAACCTAATCAATCGAAATGTGTTTAGTGAAATCTTAAATGAGGTTTCGTCTTTAAAAACCAATCACAATAGAATTACAATCTCACCGCTTCATGGATCTACCAAAGCATTTCTGATAAAGGAGCTTTCGAATAAATTTAATCAATTGGTCGTTTTAGAAAAAGATGCGAAATCTGCTGAAGAGCTAAATGTTGAACTGAATTTAATTGGTTTGGATGAGCGAACGATTTTGATTGATGATTTTAATTCCGAGCAAATTCAACAAAAGTTAACCGAGGTTAACATTCGAGAAAAATTCACTCTTCTTTCAACATATAATATTTTGGATCTAAAATTACCTTCAAAGGAAATTGTAAGTAATTCAACAACAAAAATACAAATTGGGGGCGAGTTAGCTTTTGATGAGCTTGTTGAATACTTAAACTTAATTGGTTACCAAAAAGATCAGTTCGTTGAAACGCCGGGGGAATTTTCTATTAGAGGTTCCATAATTGATTTGTGGTCTTACAGTGAGTATAATCCTGCCCGATTAGAATTTGATGGGGATTTTATTGAATCAATCCGTTACTTTGATCCGGATAGCCAACGCTCAATTGAAAAAGTAGATACCGTTACACTTGCTGCAGCATTTGGTAATGGAGAATTTAAATCCGGTTCTGGTATTTTTGATTTCATGGATAACCCAGTAGTGCTTGCTTCATCGTATGATTTAAAGAATTTCAGTCACAAACCGACAGAAATAATTAAAGAAAGTTTAGAAAACTCAGAATCAGAAAAAAATGAGGAAAGTTTTGAAGATGAATTTCCCGAACCAATAATAGTGACCAATAAGTCAGATAAATCACAATCCGTTCAAATAAAAGACTTTACAGAAACGAAAAACACGAAGTGGGTGCTTGAAGAAGAAATATCATCATCTGAAAAAAGAATTGAACTTGGTTTTTCCGAAGCGCCGACAGTCAATTCTAATTATGAAATCCTGTTCAGTGTTTTAACAGAGTACGCCTATAAAAATTTTGAAATAATTATAACAACTGAAAACGAACTGCAGACAAATCGTTTAAAAGATCTGCTTTCAGAATTTAAAGCAGAGCTTGCAGAATTAATTGAAATAAAAAAAATAAAGCTTGAAACTCTCGCAATTAAAGAAGGCTTTCTTCACAGAAAAGAAAAACTGTTGCTATTAACCGACTACCAGATTTTTAATAAACCGTACAGAACTAAAGCACCTCAAAAAAAGAAATACAAAAAATCAAAGTCAAAAGCATTTGCTTCAATAAAAAACGGCGATTACGTTGTTCACGAAAATTATGGCATTGGTAAATACGCAGGTTTAAAAACAATAGACATCGGTGAATCAAGGCAGGAAACTATGAAGCTGCTCTATAATGAAGGAGGAGTAGTTTACGTAAATCTCAATTATTTAACACTAGTGAAACGTTATTCTTCAAATCAAAATCTTGCACCAGCACTCTCTACTTTGGGGACTAATGAGTGGAACAGAAAAAAATCCCGTTCAAAAAAGAAAATAAAAGAAGCCGCAAAAGAATTAATCGAGCTTTACGCAAAACGAAAAGCTGCAAAAGGTTACCAGTTTGGTTCAGATACAGTTTGGCAGAAAGAACTGGAAGCTTCATTTTTTTATGAAGACACACCCGACCAGGAAAAAGTAACGAAAGAAGTAAAATTTGATATGGAAGCCGAAAATCCTATGGATAGGCTTGTATGCGGTGATGTGGGTTTTGGTAAAACTGAAGTTGCTGTTCGTGCAGCGTTCAAAGCAGTTCAGGATAATAAGCAAGCAGCATTGCTTGTTCCAACTACAATTCTTGCTGAACAACATTACAATACTTTCAAAGACCGGATAACGCAGTTTCCAGTAAAAGTGGCTGCACTTTCAAGATTCCAAACCAAAAAAGAGCAAAAGGAAATTTTGAATGATTTGGAAGAAGGAAAACTAGATGTGGTAATCGGAACACATCGGCTGCTTTCTAAAGATGTAAAGTTTAAAGATCTTGGTTTATTGATGATTGATGAAGAACACAGATTTGGTGTTACCGCAAAGGAAAAGCTTCGTGCAATTAAAATTAATGTTGATACATTAGCTCTTACTGCCACACCGATTCCGCGAACGCTTAATCTTTCACTGCTTGGTGCACGCGATCTTTCAATAATTGCAACACCGCCGCCGAACAGACAGCCGATTTATACGACTGTTTCTACTTTTGATGTATTAAAAATTCGGGAGTGGATTTACAATGAACTTAAAAGAAACGGTCAGGTCTATTTTGTTCACGATCGTGTACAGTCAATAGGCAAGCTTGCTGATTATCTGAATAAACATATTCCTGATATAAAAATTGGAGTGGCACACGGGCAGATGAAATCAACTCAGTTAGAAGACGTTATTCACGGATTTTTAAGTAAAAAATATGATGTTCTTCTTTCAACAAAAATTATTGAATCTGGATTGGATATTCCTAATGTAAACACAATTATCGTTAATCGAGCAGATCGTTTTGGTTTGGCAGAGCTGCATCAATTACGTGGTAGAGTGGGCAGATCTACAAGACAGGCTTATGCTTATTTTATTGTTCCATCTTTAAGCGGGATTACAAAAAAAGCTCTGCGTCGTTTGCAAGCAATAGAAGAATTTACAGAAATCGGTTCTGGTTTTAATCTTTCTATGCGTGATTTGGAAATACGAGGTGCTGGAAATCTTTTGGGTAAAGAGCAAACCGGGTTTATAAACGAAATTGGTTTCGATCTTTACCTAAAACAAATTGATGAAGCAGTTGAAGAGTTAAAATATCAGGAATTTAAAGAATTATTTAAATCGCTTCCCAAGCGGGAAGAAAAAACTGAACCGACAATTGATACTTATTTTGAAATTGGAATTCCCGAAACATATATGCCTGAGCAGACAGACAGGTTAAATTTTTATACTGCATTGTATTCGATTAAGAATTTAGAAGAGTTGAATGACTTAAAAGAAGAAATGGAGGACCGCTTCGGATTAATTCCAACGATGGTTAACAGGTTAATTCTAGCTGCAACACTTCGATACCATGCTGCATATGCACTCTTTGAGAGAATAATTATGCAGCGAAAAGCTGTTACAATAATCCTTCCAAAAGGGGAGAATGAAGAGTATTATAAATTTAAATTTGTAGAGCTAATGCGTTACATTTTAGATGCGCATAAACAAGTAATAAAGTTTGATCAAAAGAGTGAAACAATGAAACTGATTGCAAAAAATAATTTTGAAACACCTGAGAAGCTGCTTGAGTTTTTAATTGATTTTAGTCTGCAAGTAAAAAATGTTTTTTCAGCCGAAGGAACTGTTGAATCAAAAGTTTAAACAGAAATAAAATTTTAATTTAAAATTATAGGATTCATATAATGGCAAAAAATTCATCTTTCGACATCGTTTCTGAAATTGATTTTCAGGAAGTGGATAATGCACTAAACCAGGCTGTAAAAGAAATACGGCAGAGATACGACTTAAAAGATTCGAATACTGAAATAGAACTGAATAAAAAAGACAAGCTAATTAATATAAATACAAAAGATGATTACTCACGCAAGCAGTCGATAGATATACTTCAAACAAAATTTATACGGCGCGGTTTATCAATAAAAGTAATGAAAATGGATGAGCCGGAACCTGCTGCAAGC
This sequence comes from uncultured Ignavibacteria bacterium, assembly GCA_965365225.1. GTDB lineage: Bacteria > Bacteroidota > Ignavibacteria > Ignavibacteriales > Ignavibacteriaceae > IGN2. Next base: position 21,837 of record CBDUAV010000039.1, read on the forward strand.
GGACGGCTGAAACAGAAAATTTCTTTGCAGAGCGGGATTTCAAAAGACAATGCAAAGATGATTACAAAAATGATAAAGGATATGAAGCTGAAAGTTAATGCGCAGATAATGGATGAAAGAGTACGCGTGCAGGGTGCAAAGAAAGACGAACTGCAAATAGTGATTCAAACTGTAAAAGATGCTGATTTAGATTTTCCCGTTCAGTTTGTTAATTACCAGTAAAAATTTGGAATTTATTAGAAAAAATATTTGGGTATAATGGCAACCGATAAATTTTTGATTCATCTAATCTGTTATCAAAATTAAATTGTGATTTCAGTTGAATTTGAAGGTTTAATATCAGCTCTGTTTAGGTGCCGATGAGAAAGGTGGATTTTCCCTTCCTCACTTTATCTTCTCAAAACTTAAAATCAAAACAAAAATTGGCGGCTAATTTTGTCGCTGAAATTATTTCAAATTAAAAATTAAGTTGATTCTCAAACCCATCTTAAACATTTCTCTCTGGTATGGATATTGAGTCTGTAAGCGAAAATTGTGAACATATGATGCATTATTACCAAATATGAGAATACTTCTGATTGCTATTGTTGGGATTTTTCCCGGCTTATTATTTTCCCCGTCAAATAGTGCTTCCGGCGAAAAAAAAATAAATTCAAGCGATGAAATCATTTCTGATGTAGACTATCACCGGTTACTTCTTACCAGTCTTTATACAGAATGTGAGCTCACAGACAAATTAGATTTTGATGTGTTTAAGCAGGCAATGGAAGGTTACAATTCAATTGAGGTGATAAACAAAAAACTCCTTTCAATAATTGATTACTCCAAACCTTCTACCGAAAAAAGATTTTTTATTATCGATGTTGAAAACCATAAACTGCTATACAATACATTAGTTGCACATGGTAAAAGATCTGGCTATGTGAATGCAACTAATTTTTCTAATAGAATTGGTTCGCATAAAAGCAGTCTTGGTTTTTTCAGAACCGGTAATTCATACTATGGCAACAGAGGCT
>CBDUAV010000040.1:0-22681 GCA_965365225.1 uncultured Ignavibacteria bacterium
CATAGCAATCAAGTTCAGGAATTCCCTGAACAGAGCGGACACACCTTCCGTTTTTTATATCAATTGATGGAATAACCAGAAGTTTTGATTGATTCATTTCTTTTATTCTTGTGTCTAACTATACATATGTATGATTGAATAGATGAATGATTTAAAAGCATTCAGTCATTCATCCCTGCCGGCAGGCAGGCAGTCAACATTTCATTTAACTATATTTTCCCATTTGATTTAATCACTTGCCTGCCAATAATCATTTTTTGAATTTCAGTTGTTCCCTCGAAAATTCTTAAAATTCTTGCATCGCGATAGTATCTTTCCATCGGAAGTTCACGTGAAAAGCCCATACCGCCGTGAACCTGTAAAGCTTTATCAGCTACTTCTGCCATTGCTTCGGATGCATATAATTTAACAATTGCTGCATCAACTGCAACATCTTTGTTTTGATCGTAATCGTACGCACAGCGGTAAACAATACTTTCCATCGGGTAAATTTTAGAAGCCATTTCTGCAAGCATAAACTGCACTGCCTGAAATTTTGAAATTGGTTCACCAAACTGCTTACGCTGTTTTGCATAAATAGTTGATAGTTCCAAAAGTTCACGTGATGCACCAAGACAACAGGCACCGATTGTTAATCTTCCACCGTCTAAAGTTTTCATTGCGATTATAAAACCTCTGCCTTCTCTGCCGATCATATTTTCGTTTGGCACTTCTACATTTTCAAAAGTAATAGAGTTTGTAACACTGCCTTTAATTCCAAGCTTCTTTTCCGGCTGTCCGATTATAACTCCGGGTGTGTCTGCTTCTACAGCAAATGCGGTAATTCCTTTTTCAGTGCGAGCAAATACAGAAATCAGATTTGCAATTCCTGCATTTGTAATCCAAACTTTGCTGCCGTTTAAAATCCACTTATCGTTTTTCTTTTTAGCTTCGGTTCTTAAATTAAAAGTATCCGATCCGGCTTCAGGTTCTGTTAAGGCAAAAGATGCAATCATTTCACCTGAACATAAACGGGGGAGATATTTCTTTTTTAATTCTTCTGATCCTCCAACGTAAATTGCATTTGTCCCAATTGATTGATGTGCTCCCACCATAGCTGCTGTAGATGAACAGCCGCGTGCTATTTCTTCCATCATAATACAGTAACCGATTTTACCAAAACCGCCGCCGCCGTATTCTTCCGGGAATGCAGTTCCAAAAAAGCCTACATCGGCTATCTTTTTAATTAATTCTGTTGGAATTCTCTCTTCTTCATCAATTTTTTGGGCAAGGGGCTTAATTTCTTTTTGTGTAAAATCATGTGCCAATTCCCTTAACATTTTATGGTCTTCAGAAAAGGTAAAATTCATATTATCAGCAGTATAGTTTATTTGAAATTTTTATTTGGTACCGCTTGTAAAATTATGAAAGCTTAATTCCACATCAAAAAAGAGCGGAAGAAGAAAAAAAATTAAAATAAAACGAAATATTGACTTTTCAAGCGATATTAAGGATATTTGATTTGAATGAAGAAAGATTTTGTTCTAATCTCGCAGCGTAACGAAAAAATAAGAATTACAACTTATGGTTTAGAAAAAGCACCTTGCCTTATTTATGTTCATGGTTTCAAAGGATTTAAAGACTGGGGATTTGTTCCTTATTTAGGAGAATATTTTTCAAACAAAGGTTTTTTTGTTATTACTTTCAATTTTTCACACAATGGAATCGGTGAAAATCCTTTAGAATTTACAGATCTTGATAAATTTGGAAATAACACATTCTCTTTAGAAGTGGAAGAGTTAAGCGAAGTAATTGATGCATATCAATTTAATTTCTTCGGAGGAAATGCAAATAAAGGAGTGGGTTTAATAGGGCACAGTAGAGGAGGTGCAATCGCTCTTTTAACTGCGAGAATAAAAAATGATGTAAAAGCTATAATTGTGTGGGCTTCAGTTAGCAAATTAGACAGATACAGTGCACGCCAAAAAGAAGAGTGGAGAAAAAAGGGTGTATTTGAAGTGTTGAATACACGTACAAACCAGGTTATGCCTTTAAATATTAGTCTGCTGGATGATATAGAACAAAATAAAAATGGTAATCTGAATTTGAAAAAAGCTGTAAATGATTTGAATAAACCACTTTTAATTTTGCACGGTGAACAGGATTTGGCAGTTAAGGTTGATGAAGGAAAAGAAATTTATTCGTGGGCAGATAAAGAACTGACAGAATTTTATCCAATTGAAGCAACAGGTCACACATTTGATATTAAACATCCATTCGAAGGAAGCAATCCTAAATTTGATTTTGTTCTAAATAAAACAGAAGAATTTTTTACTAAAAATCTAAATTGAGGGAATTATGAATTCAGGTACAAAACAACTCGCACTTTCATCAATTCTAAATGCCGTCAAGGAATCGCAGGTATTTTGGATTTTATCTTTTTCAGCATTAACAGCAATAGCAGCACAAATTACAATTCCTGTAAAGCCTGTGCCGTTTACTCTTCAAACAATGTTTGTAATTCTTGCAGGTGCTTTTCTCGGTGCACGAAATGGTGCCTACAGTCAGATTATTTATTTGCTTTTAGGTGCAACCGGTCTTCCGGTTTTTGCACACACTCCAGATGCAGGAATCGGTTTGGCAAGATTGATAGGACCAACGGGCGGTTACCTGCTAGCATTTCCATTAGCAGCATTTGCAGTTGGATATCTTGTTGAAAAAAACAAAAAATATTTACCGGTTGTTCTTTCAATGTTTCTTGGCGCAATAATTATATTGGTTAGCGGAACAATTTACTTAAATTTTGTTTACGTGCACGACTTTAGTGCAGCACTAAAAACCGGTGCAGCAATTTTCAGTATCTGGACTGTAGTTAAAGTTTTTGCTGCGGCAGCAATTTATTTTGCTGTAACCAAAAACAGAAATAAATAAAGTTAATATTCAATATCTGTTTCTTATTAAATGACGGCTAAAAACATCATCTTTATAGTTGTATTCCTACTTTCATTTGGATTCCTTTTCTGGAGCTGCAGGAATCTCATAATCTATATGAAACTTGCCAAAAAGAAAGATGATAGATTTAACAACTATAGCAAACGAATACTAAATGTTCTTAAAATTGCATTCGGACAAACTAAGTTATTACGTGAACCTGCTGCCGGATTGGTCCATTTTTTTATTTTCTGGGGGTTTGTTCTGTTTTTAATTGCTGTTGTCGAAGCCATCATACAAGGTTTTTACTCGCCGTTCAATCTTTCATTTCTCGGCCCTGTTTATTCTGCAATTACACTTGTGCACGAGTTGATTGGAATTTTAGTTATCATTGCTGTCTTTGTTGCATTGATCAGAAGATACATTATTAAAATTCCGCGTTTACAGGTGGATAAATCAGCTTCAATTGATGCTACATTTATTTTGTCGCTTATTTTGGTTGTTGTGCTTTCAATGTTTTTTCAGAATATGGCTTCGCTTGCTTCCAATGGATTTACAAATCACGCTTATGAATTAAGACCGATTTCTTCTTCACTGGCACCTGTATTTTTCAGTAATCCAACTACAGGAGCTTCAACAGCATATGAAGTTTTCTGGTGGATACACATAGTTACAATTTTCGGATTTATGAATTTTCTTCCGTATTCTAAACATCTCCATGTTTTAACTTCAATTCCAAATACGTTTTTTGCAAATCTGAATCCAAACAGAAATACTTTAAAACCACTCGATCTTGAAGATGAAGAAGCAGAAATATATGGTGTCGCAGATTTCGAGCATTTATCATGGAAACAAGTGCTCGATGGATATTCTTGCACAGAATGCGGCAGATGCACAGCTGTCTGTCCTGCAAATACTGTGGGCAAATCACTTTCGCCCAGAGAAATAATTGTAAATATTAGACAACGGACTAAAGATAAAGCGCCGTTACTAGCAAAAGGTTTAACGGAAGGTGAGCAGTTTGAAAAAACATTAGTTCACAATTACATTTCTGACCTTGAATTATGGCAATGCACAACATGTATGGCTTGCGTACAGGAATGTCCTGTGATGATTGAGCACGTTGACAGCATAGTTGATATGAGAAGAAATCTCGTTTTAACCGAGTCTCAATTTCCATCCGGATTAAATAATGTGTATAAAAGCCTTGAGACGAACTTTACGCCCTGGGCATTCAGCTCAGCAGAAAGGGCTGACTGGGCGGAGGGATTAAATGTAAAAACTATGCAAAACGATCCAAATTGTGAATATTTATTCTGGGTTGGCTGTGCTGGCTCATTTGATGATAGGTATAAAAAGGTTTCTCAGGCACTTGCTAAATTGATGCAAAAAGCTAATATTGAGTTCAGAATCCTCGGAATTGAGGAAAAATGCAATGGAGATACTGCCCGCAGGCTTGGAAACGAGTATATTGCTCAGATGTTGATAATGGAAAATGTTGAAACGCTGAATAAATACAGTGTTAAAAAAATTGTTACAGCGTGTCCACATTGCTTTCATTCATTAAAGAACGAATACAAGCAATTCGGTGGTAATTTTGATGTTATTCATCATTCTGAGCTGATAAAAAATCTTATTGCAGACGGGAGAATTACTCTAAAAGAAAACGGAAAATCTAAACTAACATATCACGATTCCTGTTATTTGGGCAGATATAACAATATTTACGATGAACCGAGAAAATCGTTGCAGCAAATAAAGGGTATTAATTTAATTGAAATGAGCAGAAATAAAGATAAAGGTTTTTGCTGTGGTGCTGGTGGTGGAAGAATGTTTCTTGAAGATGAAGAAGGTGGCCGAGTAAACGAAGAAAGAGCTAAAGAAGCGATTAAAACAGGCGCTGATACAATTGCATCTGCCTGCCCGTTTTGTATGACTATGATGACAGATGGAATAAAACATTTTGAAAAATCTGAAGAAATTGAAGTAAAAGATATTGCGGAAATTATTCTTGAAAATTCTAATTAACCTAATCATTCACTCATAGGAGGGAAAAAATGGATAAATTTAATCAACTAGTTCAGTTCGTTCAGGGATTAGAAACCGATTTTCATAAATTTTATGAAAAAGGACAAGCCGCTGCAGGCACCCGTGTTAGAAAAGGATTGAGTGAGTTAAGAAAACTCTGCCAGGATGTACGTAAGGATGTTCAGGATGTTAAAGCTCAAAGAAAATCTGAAAAACAGGGTGGATAGTAATCCCTAAATTTATTATTAATTTATGAGGGCTGGATTGAGAAATTGATCCAGCCCATTTTTTTATGAAGACAATTTTTGCATTAACAATAATTTTAAGTTTTAATACTTTTCAAAATCTTTTCTTTAGTTCAGAAAAAATTATAAAGCTTGAAATTCCAGTAAAAAAAGATTCGGTAATCACTGCATCACTTTGTTTTGTGGGAGATTTGATGTGTCACTCCACACAATTTAATTATGCAAAAGTTGGAGCAGATACTTTCGATTTTAGAGGAGTTTATTCAGAAGTCAAACCTTATTTAAAATCTGCAGATTTAACTATTGGAAATCTGGAAACAGTAATTGCCGGAAAGAAAAAAGGTTTCAGCGGCTATCCATATTTCAATGCTCCCGATGATTTTATTTATGCATTAAAAGATGCAGGTTTCGATTTGCTAATTACATCAAACAATCATGCTCTCGACCAGGGTTGGGATGGTGTTAAAAGAACAATTAATGTACTAAATGAGTATAAAATTCATCGCACTGGTACTTATACTTCGCAACAGGATAGAGATTCAATTAGAATTTTTATGATAAACTCAATTAAGATTGCAATTCTTGCTTACACAGAGCACACAAATGATGTAACAATTCCCAAAGGGAAAGATTTTATAGTCAGTCTGATTGAAGAAGTGCAGATTGAAAAAGATATTAGAAAAGCCAGAAGCAAAAACGTTGATGTTGTTTTAGTCCATTTTCACTATGGACCTGAATACAACCGTGAGCCGAGTGCTTATCAAAAAGTAATTGTGCAGAAAGTTATAGATGCAGGAGCTGATATAATTATCGGAGGGCATCCGCATGTTATTCAGCCATTCGATTTTTTTAAAACAAACGACACAAATCTTGATTCAGGTTTTATAGCATATTCAATGGGAAATTTCATATCCAATCAAAGATGGCGCTACTCTGATGCAGGAGTAGTTCTCAATATTCAAATATCAAAAAATAAAATTACTGATTCTATTTACATCAGTGATATAAGCTACCTTCCCACCTGGGTATTTAAAGGTCAAACAGAAAAGGGAAGGGAGTATATCATTCTTCCTTCACAAATTGGCAAAGAAGATTCAACTTACACATTTCTAACCGGTAAAGACAAAAATCTTATGAAAGAAGCTTTTGAGGATACAAAGGAAATTATCACTAAATATAATTCTAACTTGAATCTAATATCACCTCAATAAAAGAATAAATCTTAGCTGTCTCATTTGTATATTTGATTTGTTCTTCATAATGTTTCATTAAAAACCTAAAATCAAAAATTACCCCGTGAAAAGTAAAGCTGGTCTACCTTTAATCTTTCTTACAGTTTTTATTGATCTGTTAGGATTTGGAATTCTTATTCCCATTCTGCCATCTTTTGCTATTAAAGAATTAGGAGTTGATGAAGCTGCTGTTGGAATTGCAATTGCTATATATTCACTGGTTCAGTTTATCTTTAATCCAATTCTTGGAAGGCTATCAGACAAGCACGGTCGTAAACCTGTTATTGTACTGTGCCTTTTGATCAACGCGTTGGGTTATGTGATTTTTGCTTTTACAAGCTCATATTTAATTCTTTTAGTATCAAGGATAGTCGCAGGTGTTGGTGGAAGCAGCATTGCTGTCGCTCAGGCATATATTGCTGATGTAACTACAAAAGAAAACCGTTCAAAAGGAATGGGACTCATTGGTTCAGCATTTGGTTTGGGATTTGTGTTTGGACCTCTCATCGGCGGGTTTCTATCCAAGTTTGGTTATATGGAAACAGGACTGGGTGCAGCATCGTTTTCATTTATTGCTTTTATTGTCACGATGATTTTACTGCCTGAATCCCATCTTGATCGAAGTAAATTTGTAGAAACGAAAAGAAGAATTCTCAACATTGATGCAGTCTTAAAAACATTCAAGAATCCAAATCTTGCAATATTAATTTCCCTCTTTTTTATTCTTACGTTTTCATTTGCTAATATTTACGGAACGTTTGCACTTCTGGGCATACAGGTTTATGGTTTTACCGATCTTCAGAATGGATATATGTTCGGTATCATAGGATTTTCTTCCGCATTGGTGCAGGGAGGGTTAATAGGACCTCTTACAAAATTTATCGGGAAAAAGCGTATACTCATTATTGGCTCATTTATTATTATGGTTACACTTGCAATTATTCCTTACGCAGGCAATTTCTTCTGGCTTGCGGTCGATTCCATCTTTCTTGCTTTTGGAACAGGAATGTTGCAGCCAACTCTTCTAAGTCTGGTTTCAGAAGTAGCTTCTGATACAGAGCAGGGTATTACACTAGGAGTTAATCAATCATTATCAGCACTTGCAAGAATGTTTGGTCCTCTATGGGGTGGTTTTGCATTTGAGTTCTTCGGTTATCCTTTCCCGTTTTTAACTGGTGCAGTGTTTATGTTTTTGATTGTGATAGCTGCTATTTTTTATATACCGAAGAGGTTAAATCTTACCACCTGACTTTCGGTTTCTCCTTCTTCACATAAACAGCAAGCAATCTGTATTTATTAATATCATTGTAACAGATATAATTATTGATGAACTTGTGGGTAAGAATTTTACAGTTAGTAGCAAAGTTGTTATTAAATGATAAAGTTTAGGAGGTTTGAGATGGAATACACAGTTGAATACCTGGAAGATAAAAGGATTGTCCAGGTAAAAGTTAAAGGAAGGGTGAATTTTCAAGTCGCCGAGCAATATTCTACAGAGGCAAGAAAACTCGCTCACGAATACAATTGCAAAAAATATTTAATTAACCATTCAAAGACTTCACTGGAAGCAAATATCTACAAGATACATACCGATGGAGATGCACTGGAACAGTTTGGATTTAAGAGCAGTGATAAGATAGCAATTGTTATCTCCCGTGACCGGGATGATCTGCGTTTTAGTGAAGCAACAGATGCCAATGTTAAATGGAGCAACTTTAAGTATTTTGATTCTGCTAAAGAAGCTGTCCACTGGCTTAGGGCAAGCGAATAAGCAAGAGATCTTTCCATTTTATAACGGACACTGCTTTTATGTTTTTGATCGTGGTAGCTTCTATTTTTATTTACCAAAAAGAATTAATATTTAATATCTTTGAATTAAGGATAAGAAATTACTAAATGCTCAAAATCGCTAACATAGAGTTACGAAACGCAATTCTCCTCGCACCAATGGAAGATGTAACGGACATTTCCTTCCGCCTGGTTTGCAGAGAACTTGGTGCAGATATTGTTTATACCGAGTTTGTAAACTCAGAGGGACTGGTACGTGCAAATAAAAGAACTCATGAGAAGTTGAGAATAATAGAAGAAGAACGCCCTGTCGGTATTCAGATTTACGGTGCGAATATAAAATCAATGGTTGGTGCGGCTAGGATTGCAGAAGCAGAAAATCCTGATTTGATAGATATTAATGCTGGCTGCTGGGTAAAAAATGTCGTTGGCTGTGGTGCTGGTTCTGCACTTCTAAAAGATCCACCATATATGCAGCAACTTGTAAAATCAGTTGTTGATTCTACTTCATTACCGATAACAGTTAAAACAAGGTTAGGCTGGGATGAAAATAGTATCCACATTCTTGAAGTTGCAAAAAGAATGGAAGATGCAGGAGCTGTTGCCTTAACAGTTCACTGCAGAACAAGAAAAGTTGGTCATAACGGGGAGGCAGATTGGAGCTGGATTCCAAGAATAAAAGAAGTTGTTGGCATACCTGTTATACTCAATGGAAATGTTTTGAATGCACACGATGTCAAAAAAGCTTTCGATGAAACAGGCGCTGATGGAATTATGATTGCTCGTGGGGCAATTGGAAATCCCTGGATATTTAAAGAAGCAAAAGAACTTCTTTCAACTGGCAATATTACCAGTGTTATCGATGAAGAAATGAGAATAAAAACTTGTCTCAAGCATCTTAAGCTTGCAGTTCAAGTAAAAGGTGAAAAGAGGGGTGTACTAGAGCATCGCAAGTTTTATGCTGGATATCAGAGGGGAATGTACGGTGCTGCGCGAATTAGATCTGAACTTATGAAATTAACCGAATATTCTCATGTTGAAGATGTACTGCTGAAATATCTTGGCTCAGTGAAGAAAGATGTTGAAGAGTTACAATCATAGGTCATTAAGAGGAGTCCCAAAGGATTTGGGTCGACGAAGTAATCTTTGTTTAAAGATGACTGATATAAGATTGCTTCATCCCAGTAAATTGGGATTCGCTATGACAATACAGAAAAATTAAATACATTGATGCCCCGTTTTGCTGTTTAACAAGAACAAAATCGCAAGAATAGTTTCAACAATTCTCGTCCCGCCATCATTTACAATTATTATTTTTACAATATTTGCTTTTGTACTTGAATCAGAAACTCTGCAAAGGAATATCACTATTCTGGTTGCTTTTATTTTCGGTTTTTCTGCGCTGATAATACTATTCGTTTTCTTTATTAAGAGAGGGAGGATAGTTGACCTGGATGCATCGGTAAAAGAAGAAAGGACAATCCCATTTTTAATCTCTGTTGGTTTTTACACTGTAGGACTAACCCTTTTGATTATTTTTAAAGTTCATATTATTTCAATAGCCTTCTGGTTTTGTTATATTTCTAACACTTTAGGCACAATCTTAGTAAACAAGTATTGGAAAATAAGCGCGCACTCTATGGCAGCAGCAGGAACACTTGCAGCAGCAACTTATGTTTTTGGACCGATAGCTTTAATTTTCACGGCAGTTGTATTCCTAGTTGGATGGTCGAGAATTCAATTGAAAGTCCATAACTTTGCCCAGGTAATAACGGGAATTTTATTGGCGTTTTTATCAACTTATATTCAAATGTTTTTTATTGTTAATTGGTTTAAATAACTATTATGGGAATCGTTAGTAATGATTAAATACGAATTAAAAGACGAAATTGCAATCTTAACTCTCAATCGCCCTGAGAAGCGAAATGCGCTCCATCCTGAATTAGTAAAACAAATAAAGAAAAAACTTAAGGAAATTGAGAAAGACAAATCAATTAAAGTTGTAATTATTACAGGAGAAGGAAAGGCTTTTTGTGCAGGGGCAGATTTAGCTTATTTAAATGATTTGAAGAACTATTCACCTGTTGAAAATGAGAAAGATTCACGTGAATTAGCAGAAATGTTTTTAATGATTTATAATTTTCCAAAGCCTGTTATTGCTGCTGTTAACGGAGCAGCTATAGCAGGAGGTTGTGGCTTAGCTTCAGTCTGTGATTTAATTGTAGCAGATGAGAAACATTCAAAATTTGGATACTCAGAAGTTAAAATTGGATTTCTTCCCGCAATGGTTTCGTATTTTATAATTCGAAAAGTTGGGGAAGGTGTGGCAAGACAATTGTTATTAACTGCTGATATTATAAATGGCAAACGAGCTTATGAAATAGGTTTTGTTAATTATTTATATAACAATGCTTTAAAAGGTTCAATACAAGTAGCTTCTAATTTGAAACAAAATTCAGCATTTAGTATGCAGCTATCTAAAGAAATGATCAAGACTGTATCATCTTTAAAAGTAGAAGATGCAGTTCAGTATTGCATAAATTTGAATGTGATCAGTCGCACTACTAAAGATTTTACAGAAGGATTAAATAATTTCTTAAACAAAAAATAGGGAATATTATGCCTGCTGATCTTAAAAAATACATCCGGAGCATAAGAGATTTTCCAATAAAAGGGGTGATGTTTCGAGATATTACTACACTGCTAAAGGAACCTGCTGCATTAAAAGAAACTTTGAATCAACTGCTTCAATTTAGTAAAGGATTGAAAATTGATAAAGTGGTCGGTATTGAATCGCGTGGATTTATATTTGGTGCAATGGTAGCAAACGAACTCAAAGCAGGCTTTATTCCTGCGAGAAAACCTGGAAAACTTCCTGCGGAAACTGAATCACAAACTTATCAGCTTGAATATGGATTGGATAAAATAGAAATTCATAAAGATGCTATTAATCCTGGCGATAAAGTATTAATCCATGATGATCTTCTTGCAACCGGTGGTACCGCGGAGGCTGCATGTCGATTAGTTGAGAATTTAGGCGGTGATGTTGTTCAAATATCATTTATTGTGGAGCTTTCATTTTTAAACGGAAGAGAAAAGATGCAAAAATATGATATCAAATCTTTAATTACCTACGATAGTGAAGATTAACGGTAAGCAGACATTTGAGAGAAGTAACATTTTTAAAAAAGAATGCCGAAAAATGGAAACAGGTTGAAGCTTTTCTTATCTCAAAAGAAAAAGTAAATCCCGATAAGTTAGCCGAACTCTTTATCGAGCTTACCGATGACCTTTCCTACGCACGAACATTTTACCCCCAAAGTAAAACAACACAATACTTAAACTCACTAACTGCAAAAGTTCATCAATCAATATATAAAACAAAAAAGGAAAGAAAAGAACGATTTATTCAATTCTGGAAATACGAATCTCCCTTACTTTTTTATAAACACAGAAAAGAAATTCTAATTTCATTTTTGATTTTTACAATTGCAATGATGATTGGCATTGTATCTTCAGCAGGTGATTCTGGTTTTGTTAGATTGATTTTAGGAGACAGCTATGTGAATATGACACTTGAAAACATTGATAAAGGTGATCCGATGGCTGTTTATAAAAAGATAAATGGTGTTGATATGTTTTTAGGGATAACATTTAATAATATCCAGGTTTCATTCTTTGCATTTATGATGGGATTACTTTTTTCTTTTGGAACAGGCTGGATTCTTTTAAAAAATGGAATTATGCTCGGTGCATTTCAATACTTTTTTCACATTCATGATCTATTGCTTGATTCTGTACTAGTAATCTGGATTCATGGAACACTTGAAATATCTGCAATTATTATTGCGGGTGCCGCAGGATTAACATTCGGTAACAGTTTTCTTTTTCCCGGTACTTATTCCAGGAAACAATCGTTTATGATTGGTGCAAGAGAAGGATTAAAAATGATTGTTAGCCTCATTCCGATTTTTATTGCAGCAGGTTTTCTCGAATCATTTGTAACACGACAGACGGGAATGCCCATTTATTTAAGCCTTACAATAATTATAGGTTCACTCTTTTTTGTAGTATGGTATTTTTTAATTTATCCCGCCAAGCTTTTTAATAAAAAGGGAGCAGAAAATGGATCAATCTAAAATTGAATTAAGAAAAGTTAGGGATTTCGGTCAGTTGTTAAGTGCAACTTTCGAATTCATCCGGCAGAATATTAAGCTTCTATTTAAATCAAATTTACTAATTGCTGCACCTTTTATTTTGCTTGCCGGTGTTTTTATGGGGCTCTATCAATCATCTCTGTTTAATTTTAGTAATGAACCGGAAATCGAACAGTTTGCTATTCCTTTTCTGATCTCGATGGTATTTATGATGCTTTCTTATTTAGTGATCACAATGGTTACTTATTCATTTATAGTTCTTTATAAAAGTTCAGATTTGGGATCTTTTGATATTGATGATGTTTGGCAGAAAACAAAAAGCAATTTTTGGATGCTTTTATTTACTGGAATTGGTTATGCAGTGATTTTATTTTTTGGATTTCTTCTTTTGATTATCCCTGGTATTTACCTTTCTGTAGCTCTATCAATTATTTTCATTGTTCGTATGGAAGAAGGAATAACTTTCTTCGAGGCAATAAATCGCTGCATTAAAATTATTTCAGGTAATTGGTGGTTTACATTCGGACTAATTATCGTTATCGGGTTTATTCAAGGTTTTCTCGGTTTTATTTTTTATGTGCCCAATTACATTGTAACATTCTTTCTAGCTTTCGCAGGTATTGATAGCATGACAGGAGAAGCAGGTAAAATCCTTTTTATTATTTCCTCTATTATCTCTTCTCTCGGTACTCTTCTTTATGCAATAAGTATTATTGCTGTTGCTTTTCAGTATTATAATTTAGTTGAGCGGAAAGAGGCGCCCGGACTAATGAATCAAATTGAAGATATAAAATAATCAATGAATTTATTTCTAAGATTGCTAATCTATTTAATATTCGTACTTACATTAAGCACCTCGAATATATTTTCACAGGAGCCTGCGACCGCACAATATGATGAATATTACAATTATGCGGATACAACTCACAAAATATTTAATGCAAATTCAGATGAAATAAAAATAGATTTACGAATTCTTTCCGAACAAAAGTTGAAAGAATATAAAAATGATTCTGCGTTCGATTATGAGAATAAGTTAAAGGATAACGAAGATTGGATTACCAAAATATCAAACTGGATTAATCAGCAGCTGACTAATCTTAGGTATTCCGATGCGTATTCAACCGCATTAGATGTTTTTTACTACACATTAATAATATTTGCGCTAATTATTATCGTATGGGGATTGATTAAAGGTGATAAAAGGTTTTTATTCTTTGGTAAATCACTTAACAATGAAATTAAGATAACCGAACAAAAAGAGGATATAAATCAATTAGATTTTGATGAACTGATTACTACTGCAATTGAGAATAAAAATTACAAGCTGGCCGTTCGGTATCTATTCCTAAAATCACTTAAACTTCTTTCAGAAAAAGAATTAATTATTCTTAAAAAAGATAAAACAAACAAACAGTATCTGGCTGAAATAAAAGATATTAAACTGGCAAGTGCTTTTATGTATGCATCATATAGATTCGAGTGGATATGGTACGGAGATTTCCCAATTGATGAACACTTAATGGAAAACTCTAAAAATGAATTTCACAAGCTTTTCGGATTGATTAAATAGAAATGAAAAAGAAAAATTTAAAATATTTAATTCCTATTACAGTTACGATTATTTTTCTAACTTTTGTTAAAGTATCTGAGCCGGAAGAAGTTGATTGGACGGAAAGCTTCTCTAAAAATGATAAAATTCCGTACGGCGGGTACATTATTTATGACATTTCTAGTGAATTATTCGGTGATGAGGAAATAGGTTTAACGGAATTTCCAATTTATAACGTTCTAAAAGAAAATTCTTACTACAATACTAACTACATTTTCATCAATTCTTATTTTTCTCCCGATGTACTGGATACAGAATATCTGTTGAATTTTGTTGCAGAAGGAAATCAGGTCTTTATATCTGCATTTGCAATTTACGGTAGTCTGACAGATTCGCTTCGTGTTGATAGTTATAGAACATTTTTTAACGAAGATTCAGTAAATATTAATTTCAGTCTACCTGAATTAATTTCTGAAAAAGGTTTTTTGTTTGAGAAGGGAAATTTTGAAAATTATTTCAGCGAATACGATACATCATTGGTACAAGTTTTAGGAACAAATGATGATGGAAAAACAAATTTTATCAGAATAAAATACGGGAATGGAAATTTTTTCTTAAATAGCGTACCGCTTGCTTTTACAAATTATCACTTGCTTTACAGCGGAAATGAAGAATATGTATCCAGAGCATTATCTCATCTTCCTCTCCAAAATACTTTATGGGATGAATATTACAAAGCAGGTAATAAATACACTGCTTCTGCTTTACAGTATATTCTTTCACAGGAATCGCTTAAGTGGGCTTATTATTTGCTGCTTGGGTCAGTTGTACTGTTTATATTTTTTTACGGAAGAAGAAGACAAAGAATTATCCCATTAATCGAACCATTAAAAAACACCTCAGTTGAGTTTGTTCAAACTGTTGGTAATCTTTACTATCAGCAAAAAGATTATAAAAACATTGCGGAGAAAAAAATATCTTTCTTTTTAGATTACATAGGGAATAAATACTTTATTAAAACCGGCAGCTTTGGGGTTGATACACAGCAAAAAATATCCGAAAAATCATCTTATACAATTGAGAAGATAAATTCAATATTTAGAGAGATTGAAAAAATAAAACGCAGTGATAAAATATCAGAAGCAGATTTAATAAATATCAATTATCAAATTGAAAAATTTTATGAAAGAGCAAAATAATATGGAAGAAACCAAATTCACACCAAGAGCGGATTTAACTGAACTTAAAAATTCAATTGAAAATGTTAAAGGCGAAATAGGAAAAATTGTTGTTGGGCAGGAGCAGACAATAGAATTACTCATTGCTGCCGTCTTAGCAGATGGACACGTTTTAATAGAAGGTGTGCCAGGGATAGCTAAAACTCTTGTAGCTAAATTAATAGCCCGTACTATCTCAGCAGATTTTTCACGTATTCAATTTACACCTGATTTGATGCCTTCTGATATAATCGGTACTTCTGTTTTTAACATGAAAAATTCAGAATTTGATTTTAAACGCGGACCTGTTTTTTCAAATATTATTTTAATTGATGAAATAAATCGTGCACCTGCAAAGACTCAATCTGCTCTTTTTGAAGCAATGGAAGAACGACAGGTTACAGTAGATGGCACAACTTATAATTTGGATACTCCCTTTACAGTTTTCGCAACTCAGAATCCAATTGAACACGAAGGGACTTACAAACTTCCAGAAGCTCAATTGGATAGATTTTTATTTAAAGTCGAAATGAACTATCCATCTGAGGAAGAAGAATTAAAAATTTTGCTCGATCTTCACAGCAGGAAAAATGTTACGGATCTTAACTTAATAAAACCTGTTTTTACAAAAGAATTACTTAAAGATCTAAGGGAAAAAGTAAACACGATTCGCATAGATGAAAAGGTGGCTGGTTACATTACAAAATTAGTAACAAGTACTCGCAACAATAGCGATTTGTATCTTGGCGGATCACCGCGAGCATCAATTTCAATTATGATTGGCGCAAAAGCAATTGCAGCAATGAGCGGAAGAGATTTTGTAACACCAGATGACGTAAAGCATGTGATTTATTCGGCACTGCGTCATAGAATTTTACTCACTCCTGAAAAAGAAATGGAGGGTAAAGCACCCGACGATATAATAAAAACAATTTTAGAAAGAGCTGAGGTCCCTCGATAGTGAAAGCTATTAAATCTTTCTTTCTTTCAGCACGATTTTTTATTTTAATGATTTCCACAATTTTGTTGTATATCTTGTCATATTTTGTACCTCAGTTGCTTGTAATAAGTAACATATTTTTACTTGGAGTAGCATTTCTTCTACTTTCGGATACAATAATTCTCTTCACAAACAGAAAAGGCATATATGCTTACCGTAATACCCCCAGTCGCTTATCAAATGGAGATGAAAATGAAATTAAAATATTTTTAGAGAACCGTTATCCATACACAATCAATTGTGAAATAATTGATGAAATTCCATTTGAATTTCAGAAGCGCGATTTACTGTTTAATGTTTCAATTGAACCGCGTGAAGAAAAATTATTTTCTTACCAATTAAGACCTGTTAAAAGGGGAGAGTATAATTTTGGAAAAACAAATATCTATGCTGCTTCTCCAATCGGATTTGTAAAGCGGAGATTTATTTTTGAAGGCGAAAAAATAGTTCCTGTTTATCCATCTTACATTCAAATGAAGAAATATGAGATGATGGCAATCTCAGATAGATTAACAGAGGCAGGGATAAAAAGAATTAGGCGAATTGGCCACTCGATGGAATTTGAGCACATAAAGGAATACGTTCGCGGCGATGATTACAGAACAATTAACTGGAAAGCCACAGCCCGCAAAGCAAATCTTATGGTTAATCATTTTGAGGATGAAAAATCGCAGCAGATTTACAGTATAATTGATATTGGCAGAGTAATGAAAATGCCGTTTTATGGTATGTCCTTACTCGATTATGCAATAAATTCTTCGCTGGTCATTTCTAGTATAGCAATGCATAAATACGATAAAGCAGGTGTTGTAACCTTTTCAAATAAAGTTAGCAATCTATTACCTGCAGACCGCCAAGCGCGCCAGATGCAAAAAATTCAGGAAGTTCTTTATAATCAAAAAACAGATTTTTTGGAATCGGATTTTGAAATACTTACTAGCACAATTCTGCATAAGGTTAATCACAGAAGTCTTATTCTTCTTTATACAAATTTCGAAACTGTTAGTGCACTGCGCAGGCAACTTGCATATTTGCGAAGACTAGCACGGACACATCTTGTTATAATAATTTTCTTCATAAACACAGAATTATTTGAATTAATTAATAAACCGGCAAAGAATACGGTAGAAATTTATCACAAAACAATTGCGGAAAAATTTGCATTCGAGAAACGGTTAATTGTAAAGGAGCTTGCACGCTACAGCATACAGTCTATTTTAACAACACCTCAAAATCTTTCAGTAAACACTATAAATAAGTATTTGGAACTTAAGGCACGCGGATTGATTTAGTTTTTCTTATGCAAACAATTGAAATACAAACTGCTCAAAATGTTAATATTGAGTATCCAATTGCAACAATAGGTGACAGGGTTGTTGCCACAATAATCGATTTACTAATTATGACAGGTTACCTAATTGCAGCGATTTTTATCTTTATCTGGTTGCTTGATTTAACCGATGACTCTGGTGTTTATTATCCTATTGCTTACTTTGTAGTTTTATATCTGCCTTTGTTCTTTTACCATTTGCTATGTGAAGCATTTTTGAATGGACAATCATTTGGAAAGAAAATAATGAAAATGCGTGTCGTAAAACTTGATGGTACACAGGCTGGAATCGGCAGCTATTTTTTACGATGGATAATTGCACCGATTGATATTTATTTCACATATGGTTCTGTGGGTCTAGTTACAATATTAATAAACGGAAAAGGGCAAAGGTTAGGTGATCTTGCGGCTAATACAACTGTTATAAAGCTTAAAGCACAGGCTAAGTTGGATGATACAATTTTACTGGCAACTCCAATTGAACATGAAGTAAAATTCCCGCAGGTGAACTTATTAAATGATAAAGATATTGCAATTGTAAAAGAAGTGCTTGATCTTAATTACAAACAGCCGGATGCAATGATGTATGAAAGGATATTACATAAAACGAAAGATGCGATTGAAAAGAAAATTGGAGTAAACTCTGATTTACACCCAATTACTTTTTTGGATAGTCTGCTGAAGGATTATAATTTTTTGATGAGCGAATAGAAAAGCAAATTATTTATTTTTCCAATCTCTGCTTGCGATCACAACGACAAACTCACCTTTTATAGTTTTCTCAGGAAGATCCTTTTTTAACACTGCAGGATAACCGCGCCAGGTTTCTTCAAACTTTTTGGTTAATTCACGGCACACAACTACATATCTCTCAGGAAAATATTCAACCAATTCATCAATTAACTTCTTAATTCTGTGTGAGGATTCGTAAAGCACAATCGTTCTCTTTTCTTCCGCTAATTCCTTAAGTTTTTTCTGTCTTCCTTTCTTTTGTGGAAGAAAACCCTCAAAAATAAAAGAATCAGTAGGAAGTCCACTGATTGTTAGCGCAGAGATTAATGCAGTTGCTCCAGGAATAGTAATTACTTCAATTTCATTTTTTACTGCTTCAGAAACAAGTCGCACGCCGGGATCTGAAATTGCAGGTGTTCCGGAATCAGAAACTAGCGCATAACTTTGTCCCCTAAGAAGCCGCTCAATTACAGCCGGGATTTTTTTTGTTTCACTTACCGCATTAAATGAAATTAATTGTTTTATAATGTTATATTGTTTTAGAAGGATTGAAGTGACTCGTGTATCCTCGCAAATTATAAAATCAACTTCGTTTAGAGTTTCTATTGCGCGGAGTGTAATATCTTTTAAGTTACCAATAGGCGTGCTTACAATATAAAGTTTCCCAGCCATTTCTCTAAATATACTTTAAAACAAGAACGGCTCCAACTTGTCTACCGTAAGGTAGGTTTGGAGCCGCTCTCGGCAAGTAGTGTCAATCCTTATTTTTTATTTGGACAATAGAATTTTATGAACTTTTTCTAAAAATTGCAAGTCTTCATAAATTTATTCTATTCCTGAATCATTCTTTTAATTCAGTTTATATTTTTTTTCTACCATTTTTATACCCAGAGTTTCCAGTTCTTTAAGAACGGGTTCGTAAATTTGTTTGGTAATTGGAATTTGAACCCCCTTTAAATCAAATTTATCTTCAGCCATAAACCTTACACCTATTGCGAGTGGTAAACTAACTGTTCTTGCCATTGATGATTCTTTTAATGCAATTCCGAAATCAATTAGTGTTGATGTAATGAGTTCTTTACTTTTATCCGCGTTTTCAACTGTGAATTTATGCTGCAAAATTATCATATCTTTTTCATCACCTTTGAAAACAAGTTTTTCCTGAAGCAGATCACTTAAAATATCCAAAACATTGTCATGTTCGGGAACTGTTTGGTCGCTGAATAATCCAAGCCATTCAAATCTTTTTATAATTTCTGAATCTGGTTTAAGATTTAGTTTTTGAGCAACTTTTATTTTGATATCTGAATCATCTTTCTCCCCAATTATTTCTGCCATCAATTTTCTATAAGTGATACCCTTTAATCCATCTTTCTTTTCTTCATCTATCAAACCGATATCAACCATTTTTTTTAGTGTATCGCACCATCCTAAGTTTCTATAAGTCCCCCGCATAACAGTAAGTGCATCTTTTAGATTGTAAAGATCTTTATAGGGAAGTGAATCGCGATTAGGATACACTTCAAACTTACCAAGGCCTTCTATTTCTTCAATTCTATAATTAAGAAATAAATTTTTACCTTCAATTTCTACCAGCTTTCCGTTTTCCAGAAATTTTCCTGGATTTCGCGACGCTAGAACAACACCTTTCGGACTCCACGAAAATTTATAACCATAAGGATTATCGTTGTCTTCCGGAGCTGGAAGTCCACCGCAGTAAGAATAAAAGTGAAGAACCTTTCCGCCACTTTCATAAACTTCATCAATAATTTTCATCGCAGACATGTGATCAATACCGGGATCAACTCCAATTTCATTTAAGAAAAGAAGATTTTTTGATGCTGCTTCATCATTCAGTTTTTTCATATCATCACTTACATAGGAAGTAGTTGCCATAGGTTTATTATGCTGCAAGCAAAGATTAGCAACTTTAAGATGATGCACCCAAGGCAGAAGGCTTACAATTATATCATTTTGTTCAATTAGTTTTGACAATTGTGTTTCATCCTGAACATTAAGTTGAACTGCTTTTCCATTGGAAAATCCTTTAATCAAATTTTCAGCTTTACTTACGGTTCGGGAAGCAACTGTAACAAAAATATTTTTTTGGTTGAGTAAATATCTTACTCCCGGTTTGCTAACTAATCCTGCGCCGAGTACTAAAACATTTTTCATTTTTTTATCCTTTTGTTAAAAATTGTTTTAAATAGAGATAGTCTTTTGTTAATTCTCCCCGTTGAAGAATTAACGCCTGTTTAATAGGATAGGAAAGAGAAATTTCATCTAACGGCTTATCATAATCTGCATTGGCTATTTCGTAAACAAAACCTTTAAGCACCGAAGAAAATTCTTTTGATGCTTCCTTTGGAAATTCGCACGGAAGATTATCAACTGCCATTATTGTTATTCCATCTTCTCTAATTCCGTTTTTATATTTAAAATTATCTGGGAAATATGTATAAAAAGCATCTCCTGGTTCGGTTGCTTTATTTGTAATTTCTATGGAGCCATCTATATCACAAGATATATCACCAATTACAACAAGTTTCTTTCTGGATTTTAAATAATCATCACTTCGTAAATATTTTTTAGTTACCAATCTAGGATAAGCCTCAGTCCAATAAATACAATTGACTAAAACTGTTAAATTCGGAATATATTGTTCAAAATTACTTTCATATTTTTCAGGATGGTCATAATAATCTTGTAATTCAAAGCCGCCAGTTTTAGGCTTTACCAGATCTTTTTCTTTAAATACAACTTTAAAGAGATGATTTTCCAATTCCGTTTTATATTTTTGATTTATATTAGAAATTTCTTCCGGTGTGATAGATTTGAATGGAAGAATATCGAAAATCTCTTGTGCTCCCTGCGAAACATTTCCATATCCGGCAAATCCAACGACCATTGGCTGAAGTTCTTTTGGCAATCCATTTTTTTTAATATTCTCACTTATCTTTTTTAATTCTTGCTTTGCTTCTTCAATAGAATTGTATTTATATGCTTGCTTAATTTTACTAAATGGAGTTTTAATTCCCTTTTTTTCCAATTTTTGACCCATTGCGTGTAGTGATTCAATCATCCCTGCAATTCCGGCATACTTACCAAAAAATATCAGACGTTGATTTTTTTCATTAACAATTCTTTCATAATCAATCAAGTTGCATTTAAGCCCCATCATTTTTCTTAGCAGGGGCATATTGTATTCCTGCCCTTTAATTGTATGAGAAAAGAAAATATAAGTTTTATCAGGACGATAGAAATGCAGCGGGATTTCCTTTACAGCAAAAATAGTATTAGCGTTTTGAATGTCTTCTACTACTTCAGCGCCGGCGTTTTTGTAATCTTCATTTTTATATGCTCTTATTTTAGAAGGTTGAATAAGAGTTCGAATTCCATATTTGTCTTTTAAATACTTTACATCTTCAGGAATTAACGGCACCCGTTGCTCCCAGTCGTTTTTATCTGCACGTCTTATTCCAATAATCATATCGTTTGAAGTTTTAACTATGTTTGTTTTTAAATGGTAATTTAATTGAAGAAAAAAGGGAACAGTAGTACTGGTTAAAATACGTGTTCGTAACGCGATATGAAATAACTTCGCAGGTTAATTCTGTGCAATAGGAGGTATGATTTTTCGGTTAAAATCTTCATAAACAGATAAATATTAACTTTAGGGCAGAAAATTAATCAATAATGCTGCAATTAACAAAAGAAACAGGTGAAGTGAAATAGCTTATAATTTTCCGAAAAAATAGAATATTTTAGTAGTAGCATATTTTATCTTATTTTTTTTATAGGAATTACTTCAAATCCTGCAAAAAATAATTATTCAAAAAAACATCATTACAGCATAATTTAAAAATCAGGAGAAATACATGCAGTTTCTAAAAGAATTAGGCATTGAAAAAAACAATTTTGGTTCTTCAACAGGATTAAAATGGAATAAATCAAAATCCCAAGGCGTATTAAAAATACATTCGCCTGTGGATGGAAAATTAATTGCATCAGTTTACCAGGCATCGGAAAAAGATTACAACAGCATTATAAAAACTGCTGAAAAAGCGTTTAAGGAATGGAGAATGATGCCCGCTCCAAAAAGAGGTGAGATTGTGCGACAAATAGGCAACAGGCTTCGAGAATATAAAGAACCACTCGGGACACTGGTCTCTTATGAAATGGGAAAATCACTTCAAGAAGGATTAGGCGAAGTACAGGAGATGATAGATATATGCGATTTTGCTGTAGGGCAGTCACGTCAGTTGTATGGTTTTACAATGCAATCTGAAAGAACCATGCATAGGATGTATGATCAGTATCATCCTCTTGGAATTGTCTGCACAATTTCCGCATTTAACTTTCCGGTTGCAGTTTGGAGTTGGAATGCAATGATTGCTGCTGTTTGCGGCGATGTTAATATTTGGAAGCCTTCTTCCAAGGTACCTTTAACTGCAATAGCAACACAAAAAATTATATCGCAAGTTTTAAAA